>JAQBNV010000547.1 GCA_028288395.1 Adhaeribacter sp.
GCCGGTGCTACATAAAACACCGGCCGTAAAATGGCAGGATGCCCGCCACCCTTTGCTGTACCTAAACTTTAAAGCCCAGGAGCGGGAAGTGGTTCCTTTGACGCTAACCCTGGATACAGCGCAACGCATTCTTTTAATTTCGGGCCCTAATGCCGGTGGTAAATCAGTTACTCTCAAAACGGTGGGTTTGCTACAATATATGCTGCAGTGCGGTTTGCTTATTCCGGTGGCCGAAGGTTCGGAGGCCGGGATGTTCGAAGATATTTTTATTGATATCGGGGATGAGCAGTCGCTGGAAAATGATTTAAGTACCTATAGCTCGCATTTGCAGAACATGAAGCAATTTGTGGTGCTGGCCGGGAAAAAGAGCCTGGTATTGATTGATGAATTTGGTACCGGTACCGAACCCCAGTTGGGCGGCGCTATTGCGGAGGCGGTCCTGGAAAAGCTAAATCAGCAGGGCGTATTCGGCGTGATTACCACCCATTATACCAACCTCAAAAACTTTGCCCAGCGTACCCCAGGCATTGTGAACGGGGCCATGCGCTACGACCACAAAGAGCTGAAGCCCTTGTACCAGCTAACTATCGGTAAGCCCGGTAGTTCTTTTGCCATCGAAATTGCCCGCAAAATAGGATTGCCCCAGGAAATTGTAGATAAAGCGAGCAGCCTGGCCGGGCGCGATAAAATCCGCTACGACCGCTTACTCGAAGAGCTGGAAGCCGAAAAAGCCGACGTGGAAAAAAGGAACCGGGATCTGATTAGTCAGGAAAAAAAGATGCGCCAATCGGCGAAAGAGTATGCTGATTTAAAACAGCACCTGGAAGAAAACAAAGCCGATATTTTATCGGATGCAAAGCAGAAAGCAAAACTGTTGCTCCGCGATACCAACCAGCAAATTGAGGCGACCATCCAGCGCATCCGGGAAAGCCAGGCCGATAAAGAACAAACGAAGCAGGCCCGGCAGGCCCTGGAAACGTTTACCCAGGAGAAAATTAAGGTAGAGCACCGGCCTGCTAAGAAATTAAGTACTGTTGCCAAAGGCGAATTAGGTCCCGGCGACCTGGTATCGTTGCTGGGACAGGACTCAGTAGGCCAAATTGTTTCAGTTAAAGGAAAAACGGCCGAAGTACTTTTTGGTAATATTAAAACTATCGTAAAAGCCGATAACCTGGAGCGGGTAGAAGGGCAATTGCCAAAGCTGAAGAAAGAGCCCGCGGCACCTTCCCGGCATGGCATGAACCTGACCCAACGAATGGCCGATTTTAGCCCTACGCTGGATGTGCGGGGCCAACGGGCCGAAGATGCTTTAACCCAGCTCATGGCTTTTCTGGACGATGCAATTATGTTAGGAATCCCCGAAATCAAAATTATTCATGGCCGGGGTAATGGGATTTTAAAGCAGGTACTCCGGGATTACCTGCGCAGTGTAAAAGAAGTAGCCAGTATCAGCAACGAGCATGTAGAGCGGGGCGGCGACGGTGTTTCGGTAGTAATTCTTAAATAATTCCTCTTGGAACTTGCCTTTCTATGGAAGCGATTGTAGGTTTAACCAGGGTTGTTTTGTGATTTATTTTAAATAACCCATACTGACTGCTATACCATAATACTTTTCGGTCATTGGGAAAGAATCTTCTGGTTAGGAAGTAAATCCGGTAACTACGCTATCTGGCTTTATTACCTGATTTACTTTCTATCCAGAAGATTCCCTCCGGGAATGACCAAAACTATTGTATCCCTTCTTTATAAGGGTTTGATGGAAGCTGGTTCACCAGTTTTGGTATTAGCTCCTGCATATATGTCTTTTTAATGTTGTTGTTTATGCTTTAAATGGCGCAGGCGTCCACGTCCGAGCGTTTTTTTAGGTATTAAAATCAATTTAAATTAAGGCCATCTTTAGAAATAAAATATTGCAATATGGGCCAGCGGCCAGTATTAGTTACCGCTTAGTAAAGTATGATATTTCTTTCGTTCAGGCCTCATTATTTCAGATAATATTTACCTCCGGCAAGAGCGTTATATTAAATTTTTGCCGCACCGATTCAATAATGTCATAGGCTAAAGCCCGGATCTGATTGCCTTGGCCCCCGCCGTAATTTACCAGGACCAGGGCCTGATCGGTGTGTACCCCGTAATTATCGATTTTTTTGCCTTTCCAGCCGCAGTGCTCAATCAGCCAGCCTGCTGGTACTTTAATATTGCCGTGCGCCGCCGGGTAACTGGGGATTTCTGGAAACTGCTCTTTTAAAGATGCAAATTCGGCGGGGGATATTTCCGGGTTCTTAAAAAACGAACCGGCGTTGCCAATAATAGCGGGGTCCGGTAGTTTGCTCCGGCGGATAGCGATAACCGCATCGCTTAAAGTTTTCAGGGTAATTTCCTTCACCTGCATGGCTTCCAGGGTGCTTTTAATGGCCCCGTACGAAATATTAAAAGCAGGTTTTTTTTGAAGCTGCAAGGTTACGTGCGTGACTATATATTTCCCTTTCAGTTCCTTTTTAAAAACACTTTCGCGGTAGCCAAATCCACAGCTATCCGCGTCAAAAATCTTTAAGTTGCCCGTGCTTATTTCTACGGCTTCCAGATTATAAAATACATCTTTCAGTTCTACGCCGTAGGCCCCGATATTTTGCAAAGGTGCGGCCCCCACGGTGCCCGGAATGAGCGAGAGGTTTTCGAGGCCGCCTAAACCGCCGGCAATCGCAAATAAAACAAGTTCGTGCCAACCGACACCACCCCCGGCCTCCACCAGCGCAAAATCTTCATTTTCCGAAACTATGGTCATTCCTTCTATCCGGTTTTGCAGAATGGTGCCTTCGTAATTTTGGGTAAATAAAACGTTGCTACCGCCGCCCAGTACCAGCAGATTTTCTTTATCTATAGCAGGATGCTTTAACAATTCCTGTAATTCCGGTACGCTCTTAAAACTGGCATATTGTCGGGCTGTTACGGCAATACCGAAAGTGTTCAGGTCTTTCAGTGGGTAATTTTGTTTTAAATCCATCGGTTAATATTAACGCAACCGCAAAAATAAGAACAAATTTATCAAATGGCATAAACAAAAAATTAATCGCCGGGAGGGTTGGCGGTTCATTTGCTTCCGGCCAAAGCAATGTGCGTTAGGGTTCAAAAATTTACGCCTCAGAATATTTTAAGGGGCCAGGGTGAGTGCTTGCTAAAATTAAGTTGACGGTTAAAAATATCTAGCTTCAATACGGCAGGTAATTTTACGGGCGCACATTCTTTAATAACGAAATATTAGTTAGAAGGCTGTTTAGCTAAATAAAACTGTACGCCAAGTTGTAAATTAAAGCCATTATAGGTGGTAACAAAGTCAGGATCTCCGTCTTCGTTGGAGTTTAGGCCCAGAATAGCTTCTAACCCTACACTTTCGTTAACAAAATGAACGTAGCCCGCGCCTATTCCCATCAGGAAGTTTCTCCTGTATTCAAGTTCTCTGCCTGTAGGGTATAGATTATAATACGACGTATAAATTAAGCCGCTCTTAAGCTGGCCAAAAAATTGATTTTATCATTATTGCCAAAATAATAGCGGGCGAAGGGTACCAACCCAAATTGTATGTTGTAACTTTTGGTATAATTAAAGCGGTAATAATAAAAAGGGATAGTAGCCCCCAGGGCTAATTTAGGTAAAACAAAATAACCCAATGTCGGATTTAACTCGATCGCGATGGGGTTGTTAAGTTTGAAGGATGCCGTACCCCCTAAAAGTGTTGTTCCTTTATTTGTTTGCGCAAATAAGGTTATAGGAAGTAAAATTATCAGCATCAGAAGTACCCGCATATTTATGTAGTTGATTTAAAACCAAGTTTCTGTTAAAACTAAATATTGTAATATTTTATTATATATAATAAGCCTTTTCCAGAATATTTTTATTTGCCAGGTTCCGGCCTTTTCTTGATTGAAATTTTAAAGCCAGCTAAAGTTTCCTTCACCAGGATGCGGGTATATTTTAAAATCAGCTGAAGCGATTATAAAAATTTGAAATGGCTTTATTTAAATTTCCTGTAAGTTTGAACTCCGTAAAGGCAATGGCAGCCCAGGTTAACCGCTAAATCCTATGAAGAATGATATTTTTGAAATTACCGCCACAACGCAATTTGGCCTGGAAGCAGTTTTGGCCGAAGAACTCCGGCAATTAGGGGCGCAGGAGATAAAAGTAGGGACGCGGGCAGTAACCTTCAACGGGGACAAGCGCCTTCTTTACGCCGCCAACCTTTGGTGCCGGACAGCAATTCGGTTGCTGGTGCCGTTTGCCTCTTTTTACGTGCGCGATGAAGAAGATTTATACCAAAAAGTGAGTCGCATCCGGTGGCAGGATTACTTAGAATTAGACCAATCTTTTGCGATTAACGCGGTGGTAAGTAAATCTACTTTTCAGCATTCCTTGTTTCTGTCGCAGTTAACCAAAGATGCCATCGTGGATCAGTTCCGGCACAAAACCGGCCGCCGCCCCAACGTAGATGTTACCCGACCCGATATAAGGTTTAACCTGCACATGCACGAAAACCAGTTATCGCTGGCGCTCGATTCGTCCGGCGACTCGCTGCACCGGCGCGGTTATCGCCTGCAAACCAACGTGGCTCCCCTGAACGAAGTGCTGGCGGCAGGTCTGGTGCTTTTATCTAACTGGGACAAAAAAACGCCATTTATCGATCCCATGTGTGGTTCGGGGACCCTCTTGATTGAAGCGGCTATGCTGGCGTATAACGTAGCGCCTGGCCTATACCGGGAGAATAATTTCGGTTTTACTCAATGGCCAGATTTCGACCGGACACTTTACGAAGAATTAGTGGCGGAGGCCCGGCGCAAACGCTTACCCGAAACCGAATTGGAAATAATCGGGTCAGATATTGATCCGGATTACATTGAGGCGGCCCGCCAGAATATTACCGAAGCGGGGTTCGAAGATGAAATCCGGGTGCGGGTACGCGACCTGCGCGAAGCCAAAGCCATTGGAGAAACCGGGGTGGTGATACTGAATCCACCGTACGGCGAACGATTGGGGACCGAAGAAGAAACCCTAAACCAATTGTACAAAACCATTGGGGATACTTTAAAAACCAATTTTGCAGGCTACGATGCTTTTGTATTTACCGGCAACCTGGAGGCGGCCAAACATATTGGTTTGCGTACTTCCCGCCGCATTCCGCTTTACAATGGTCCTATTGATTGCCGCCTGCTAAAATTTGAATTGTACCGGGGCAGTAAAAGACAGGAAGCGGTTAGCAATTAGCAATTAGCAATTAGTTATTAGTTATTAGTTATTAGTTATTAGTTCTTAGTTTTTAGTTCTTAGTTTTTAGATATAATCAGTGTTTATAATATTTTAAGTAAAAATTTTAAGTAAAATTTAAAATCCACGTTTTCCTAGGTGCAAACGGCTGCTTATATCTTAGTACTGGCAAAGCAGGGTTCATTTATTCAGTGGCTTTAGCTAATTTTAGGTAGGTTTGGAATAAATACCACTAAAGATTTAAACTATTTTATATATTTAGCAGGTCCTGACAACCTGTTGCTTAATAAAGTAATTTTATCTTTAAGCCTAACCCGAACCTTATCTTATGCCTATTCCTACCCAACGATTTACTTCTCTGGATGTATTCCGGGGGATGACGGTTTGTTTCATGATTATTGTAAACACGCCTGGCAATGGTGCTACCACTTATGGACCCTTGCTGCACGCGCATTGGCACGGCTTTACCCCAACCGACCTGGTTTTTCCTTCTTTTTTATTTGCAGTCGGGAATGCTATGAGTTTTGTAATGCCTCGTTACCAAACGCTGACGCAAGCCCAGGTATTAGGTAAAATATTTAAACGTACTTTTATTATCTTTTTGCTGGGTTATTTGATGTACTGGTTTCCTTTTGTGCATTGGGAAGGTCAGCAATTAGCTTTTAATCCCCTCGAAACCACCCGTATTTTTGGCGTATTACAACGCATTGCCCTGGCTTACGGAATAGCCGCGCTCTTGATTTATTATTTCAACTGGAAAAGAGCCTTGGTTATTTCCGTAATCGGTCTGTTTCTTTACTGGGCCATATTGTTGCTGTTTGGAGAACCGGGCGCTGAATTAACCCTGCAGGGAAATGCGGTTTTAAAATTAGATACCTGGCTGATTGGGGCAGAACATTTGTACCGGGGCGAGGGTGTTCCTTTTGATCCCGAAGGGTTGTTGAGTACTTTACCGGCAGTAGCCAATGTAACGGCCGGTTA
>JAQBNV010000558.1 GCA_028288395.1 Adhaeribacter sp.
TGGAAAAACCACCGCCTTCGAGAACGATAAATTTTTTAAAGGTTTTCCGTGGCGCAAAAACGACAATGGCAACCGGCTTAACTTAACGCCTTTTATTGAAGCAGCAAAAGCCCTGGCGGGAAAAAACACCGGCGCCCTCATTGTTTTTTCCCTCAGCTCCGAATTAAAATTTTACGCCGAATCGGGCGATCTGATTGATGCCGTTATTTCTAAGCGGTTATTAATGTCTATTTTTAATAAAACCAGTCCATTGCACGATGGCGCCGTAATTATTACGGACGGACGGATTAAAGCGGCCCGTTGCATTTTGCCGGTGAGCGACAACAAAGACATTCCGGCTTCGATGGGTTTGCGGCACCGCGCCGCCATTGGCCTGACCGAAGTTACCGATAGTGTGGTAATGGTGGTATCGGAGGAAACCGGGCAAATATCGCTGGTACGTAACGGACAAGTTTTCCGGAATCTGGCCGCCGCGGATTTGCGTTCCCGCCTAAACCATTTCCTCTTCGATATCGAACCTAAAGTTCAGCCCGAGAAATCCGTTTCGGCCGCGTAAGAATATTTAGCTGGGGCAGCGTTGTAAAGTTTATCCGGTCAATTGCTTCTGCTCCAAATATTCTCCTGGCCTGCTATTATAGCGCATTACCCGGTGCTGGTTAGAGGTTGCTATCCATATATTACTAAAATCACCGGGCATAATACTATGCTCTAATATTTTACGGTATGGCTAAATACGGAAAAACTTTCTGGGGAAAAGAATGGCTGAATGCCCTTAGCAATATTGATTATGGCAACCGGCTGCCGCGGGGCAGCAGCTATGCCTCCAAGGGAGCGGTTACCTCGGTTACAATCAACCAAAATAATATCCAGGCTAAAGTACAGGGCTCCCGGCCGAGGCCGTATAAGGTACTGATAAGCGTGCCGCAATTTACGCGCAGCCAGCAGGAAATCCTGACCGATTTGCTGGCGGGTAACCCGGCCTGGCTGGCCAGTCTGCTAAACCGCCAGTTACCACCAGATTTATTCAGTCTCGCGCGCCAGCGTGGAATCTATATTTTCCCGAACCAATGGAGCGATTTAGAAATGGACTGCTCCTGCCCCGACTTTGCCGTACCCTGTAAACACCTGGCAGCGGTAGTGTATATATTGGCCAACGAAATAGATTTAAACCCCATGCTGGTGCTGCAACTGCACGGTTACGATGCGGCCGCTGCCCTGCAAAGCCGCCAGATAGATATTGCCGGCAGCCTGACCGAACCGGTAGAAGATTTATTTACGCATCTGGAATCTTACCAGCCTCAGCCTTTAAGCATTAACGAAGAAGTTTTTACTCAAATTGACCTGGCCCAGATACCATTTATTGGCGACAGCTTTTTAAACTTACTACCGGTGGCTACGCCATTCCATCCGGGCGATTTTAAAAGTTTAGTGCTGGCTCACCTGAAATATGTCCGCAAAGCCGAAGTTAACCTGGTCCAGGTATGGCGTAAAAAAACTGGTTTAGAATTAAATACCTGTACAGAAGGCTTTGTAACGATAGACCAAAACTGGCAACAAGCTAGGCTACGCCTGTTTTATGAGCACCACACGAAAGAAATACGGTTAATAGAATGGATCAGCGAAACCCTGAAGGAGGATGCCGCTTTTGTAGCTGGCTGGCCGCCCGCTTTGCAATTGCTGCACGCTTACCTGCGCCTGGCCCTGAAACTGCTGACCCAAAGTGCTTTGGTACCTAAATTATTCCGGGCTGCCGACACGCACCTGGTACAATGGGAGCCGCTGTTGCAAAATGAGGCCGTAAAAGCTGCCCTACAACCTTTTATTCGTTTTACCCCGGCCGGGCTGCTACAGGCAGAAACCGGTAAAAATAAATTTTCCGTTTTTAAACCAGCGGAAACCGCCCTGCGGCTGACAGGCGTTTTTATCGGGGCTATCCTAAAAGAAGTTACCTGGCAAAGCAGTCGTTTCGATCAGAATGATTATTTTCAGCAGCTTTTCTTTGGCGAGACGCTGCCACTGCCCCGTACTTTAAAACCCGACCAGGTATTCCCGACTTTGCAGTTATGGCTTCGGATGCTGCACCTTTCGCAGCGCGATTGGGTGCCCGTCATTCAGGTAGAGGAAGACTTTCCGGAATTTCGCCTGTCGGTAGCGGTGCGCCAGCGGGAAGGGCCAACACTGCAAACGCCGGTACCACTGCACCAGTTTAAAAAAGAAAAACAGTATCAGGAGCAAAAATTACCGGTAATAAAAGACTTGATGCTGTTGCAGGAGCATTTCCCCGACATAGCCAGAGTAGTAAACACCGAACGCGAACTGCACCTGCGCTACGACCCGGAAAATTTTGCCGATGTATTGCTGAAAATATTGCCTTTGCTGGGTTTACTCGGGATGGAAATATTGTTACCTAAATCGCTGCGCCACCTGGTAAAACCGCAGGCCGCGCTGCGGCTATCTACCTCGGCCAAAGATAAAGTACGTAGCTGGCTCGACCTGCAAAACCTGCTCGATTTTGACTGGCAGGTAGCCTTGGGCGAGGAAGCACTTGATGCGCGGGAATTCCTGAAACTGGTAAAAGACGCCACCGGCATTGTAAAACTGCGCGACCGCTTCATTCACCTGACCCCTGAAGACCTGGAAAAACTGATGAAGCAATTGCAGAAGCCACCCACCCTGTCGAAGCACGAGGCGATGCGGGTTCTGTTTGCCGAGGAATTTCAGGGTGTACCTATTCAGGTAACCGGCGAGTTGCGGGCCATATTAAAAGAGTTGACTTCGGTGAAAGCCATTGCGCCGCCGATTTCTTTAAAGGCCACCCTGCGGCCTTACCAGCAACGGGGTTACGAATGGTTGTATAAAAATAGCCGGGTGGGTTTCGGGAGCATCCTGGCCGACGACATGGGCCTGGGAAAAACCCTGCAAACAATTGCTTTGCTGCTCAAACTCAAAACCGATAATCAACTGGCTAAGGCCAAAGCGTTGGTAGTGGCGCCTACTACCCTGCTTACGAATTGGAGCCGGGAACTGCAAAAATTTGCCCCGGATTTAGCATATGCTATTTACCACGGCCCTAACCGCGACCTGAAAAAGTTTGATGGTCAGGATATTATGCTTACATCTTACGGTACCACCCGCTCTGATGCCGAAAAGCTAAACCAAATAAAATGGCAGGTACTGATCATTGATGAAGCCCAGAATATTAAAAACCACGATACAGCTCAAACCAAAGCCATCAAAAGCATTAAAGCCAACCTGAAAATTGCGCTGAGCGGCACTCCTGTCGAAAACCGGTTGAGCGAGTACTGGAGTATTTTCGATTTCACGAACAAAGGCTTTCTGGGTACGCCCAAGTTCTTCCAGGATTATTTTGCCCGACCTATTTCGCTCGACCACGATCACCAAAAACTTGCTGTTTTCCGGAAACTGACCGAGCCCTTTGTGCTGCGCCGGCTTAAAACCGACAAATCTATTATTTCGGACCTGCCGGATAAAATCGAGAATAATTTGTACTGTTCGCTGGCCAAAGAGCAGGCAGCCGTTTACGAGAATGTAGTAAACCAGGCCATGCAGCAAGTAGAAGAAAGTGAAGGCATAACGCGCAAAGGTTTGGTCTTGAAAATGATGACTGCCCTGAAACAGGTTTGTAATCATCCCTACCAATACCTGAAAGAAGGCAAACGCGATCCAAATCACTCGGGTAAGCTACAACTGCTGCTCGATGTTTTGCGCCCCATCGTAGAAAATAGGGAAAAAACCTTAATTTTTACCCAGTACAAAGAAATGGGCGAGCTGCTGGTACAGTTTCTGGAGCAGGAATTTGGGGCTGCGCCTTTGTTTCTGCACGGCTCCCAAACGCGTGAGCAGCGCGACGAACTGGTAAATGCTTTTCAGAACTTCCGCCACCACCGTATTTTTATTTTATCTTTAAAAGCGGGCGGCACGGGGCTTAACCTTACCGCCGCGCAAAACGTGGTGCACTACGATTTGTGGTGGAACCCGGCGGTAGAAGCCCAGGCCACCGACCGCGCTTACCGCATCGGACAAAAACAGAACGTAATGGTATATCGCCTCCTCAGCAAAGGCACCCTCGAAGAAAAAATAGACGACATGATCCGCGCCAAAAAAGAACTGGCTGACCTAACTGTAGGCGCTGGCGAAAAATGGCTGGGTGAACTGAGCAATAAGGAACTGCGGAACCTGGTTAAACTATCGGCCCAGGTTGAAAACGAAGTGTAACCTAGTTCCTAAAGCCTGCTGTGCCGGGAAACCTGTTTTTTAAGACGAATCAGATGTGCTGGAGGGAGCCTTTTCCTTCCGGGTAATATTTATTTCGGTTTTATCGGCTTTGGGCGGGCCATTCTGGCTGGCCGAAGCCTGACCGGGATAACTGGCCGGCACCTGATCGCCGAGCAATTTGCCCCAGGGCTGCAGGTCTTCTATCCGGTCGCAGATTATTTTCAGTACCGCTACAAACGGAATGGATAAGAACATGCCCGCAAATCCCCATAAAGCACCGCCCAGCAGTACGGCCAGAATAGAAACCAGGGCATTTATTTGTACTTTGGAGGAAACAATGCGGGGCACCAATATATTATTATCAATAAACTGAATAACCGCGTAGGCCCCGATAATGGCCAGTTGGGTGGTGTAGCCCTCTTTGGTTACAGTAACCATTAACACAGGCAGCAAAATAGCAATCAGGCCCCCGATATACGGAATCATGTTCAGGATTGCCCCGATTACCCCCAATAAAATACCGTATCTTACCCCTAACAAGGTTAAGGCCGCCGAATTTAAAACCGCTACAATAGAGGCCTCGATGAGCAAACCTACAATATAACTCTGAATGGCCGACTTGGTCTGGTGCAGGATATCCGCTACCGATTGGGTATCTTTTTTAGAGAAAACCTCGAAAAGAAAATTCAGAATTAAAGGCTTATAATAAAGGAGTAAAAAAATATAAACCGGAATTAAAAACAACAGGCTGAAAATACCCAAAGCACTGCTAACGGTTCTGCCAACGACGGCTTTGCTACTGTTGGCTGCGTCTTTTAAAATTTGGGCTTGTTTCTGAATACCAATGCCAAAAGTACGCTCAGCCCAATGCTGCAAATCCGTTAATATCTGGGTAAACTTTTGCTTCAGGACCGGTGCCATTTCGCCGAACTGGGCAATCTGGGAAGAAAGAAAATACAAAAGCAAACCCACGGCCGTTAAAGCAATTAACAAAGTAAGCAGTATAGATAATACCTTGGGAATCCGGAGCCGTTGAAACCGGCCGTTCAGGGGGTTGAGTAAAATAGCCAAGAGCACTGAAAAAGCAATGGGCACCAAAATATCAGACAGGGTGAAAAGCACATAAACCAGCAGGATAATGCCAAATAAAATAATGGTGCTTTTCTTATAAAAAGGGGCAGATTCGGTCATAGCCAGGTATTTGGATATTAGGAGTATCAGGGAATATTTTGCTCAAACCTAAGCCATTCCGGTTGCTCATTTCTACCTTACTGATTTTACCGGATTAAGTTTGGGCGCGGAATGCAATTTTTAACCATTGATTACCAATATACTACAAGAATATTGATTTGGTTTACGCCCGCCGTTACCGCCATTGTTCCCAGCCCGAAACAACAGCACCAGAAACAAAAGAAATATTAAAAATGCATTATCAAAGAACCGGGTTACGTTCAGTTCCATAAATGTCCGGGTAGGTGAATACTCCGGTGAAAACCAGTAGAAAAGAAAAAGCCGTTCCAATCCGGGACGGCTTTTTTTATAAACGAAGGATGAACGTAAAATAAAAAATATTTGGTTGCGGTTTCTGCTAGGAGATGTAGCTAAAGCGAAGCAACTGACCAGTCTGAAGATGTGCGACCAGGGCACGATTAAAATCAATTTACGTAGGTCTTGAATTAATCTAAAAACAGGCTAATTTATGCCGGCAGTACGTCTAACTCCTTCCCTACTTCGGTAAAAGCCGCAATCGCTTTATCTAAATGGTCCCGGGTATGGGAGGCCGACAATTGTACCCGGATGCGGGCTTTGCCCTGGGGCACTACCGGGTAGTAAAAGCCAATTACGTAAATGCCTTTATCGAGTAACTTAGCCGCAAAATCCTGGGTTAGTTTGGCTTCGTAGAGCATAATGGGCACAATGGGGTGTTCGCCGGGCGTGATCTAAAAACCGGCCATCGTCATTTTCTCCCGGAAATATTTCGTGTTCCATTCCAGCCGGTCGCGAAGTTAGGTGGTTTCCGAAAGCATGTCCAGTACCGCAATAGAAGCGCCTACAATGGCTGGCGCCAAGGAATTAGAGAACAGGTACGGACGGGAACGCTGGCGCAGCATTTCAATTATTTCTTTCCGGCCCGCCGTGAACCCGCCCAGGGCTTAGCCCAGCGTACCGGTAATAATATCGATTCGGCCCATTACGTTGCGGTACTCGTGCGTGCCGCGGCCGGTTTTGCCAATAAAGCCCGACGAATGGCTTTCGTCTACGAGTACCAGCGCCTGGTATTTATCGGCAAGGTCGCAGATTTTATCCAGCTGCGCGATGGTGCCATCCATCGAGAAAGAACCATCGGTTACAATAATGCGATGCTTTAAATCCCGGGCTTCCTGCAGTTTCGCTTCCAGATCGGCCATGTCGTTGTGGTTGTATCGGAACCGCTTGGCTTTGCTTAACCGCACTCCATCAATAATAGAAGCATGGTTCAGGGCATCCGAAATAATACCCGAATCTTCGCCCAGCAACGGTTCAAAAACCCCACCGTTGGCATCGAAAGCAGCGGCGTACAGAATAGTGTCCTCGGTACCTAAAAATTCGGCGAGTTCCGTTCCAGCTCTTTGTGTATATCCTGTGTGCCGCAAATAAACCGCACCGACGACATGCCAAAGCCGTGGCTATCGATGGTCTGTTTGGCGGCTTCAATCACACGGGGATGGGAAGATAAGCCCAGGTAATTATTCGCACAAAAATTGAGAACTTCTTTGCCTTCCGTTGTTTTTATCTCGGCACCCTGCGGGGTGGTAATGATGCGTTCGCGTTTAAATAGACCGGCTTCTTGTATTCCAGCCAGCTGCTTTTCCAGGTCTGGTTTAAGGGTATCGTACATGTTTATGGCTGTTATTATCTGAATTAAAACAATAATAATTAATCAAGATTTGGAGGCCTCAAATATGGTTATGGCTATTATTATCTGAATCAAAACCGGCAGGTAACTGCTACCGGCCTTAAATAATTATTTAAATCAATTGGATAAGAAACCTGGTTCACCGGGCTCGTCGGGTTTTGCCGGACGCTTAAATATAGGCCGCGGACGCGGTGGTTTGCGCACTTCGGCCGCTGGTTCTATCACCGGCGGCTGTTCGGTTAACGGTGGTTCTTCTTGTACTGGCGCAACAGATTGTTCCGGCGCAGGTTCAGCCGGAGCGGTCGCCGCGGGCGGTGTTGGCCGGCGTATTACGGGCCGGGGACGTGGCGGCTTGGCAGCCGGGAACGGTGTTTCGGCGGGTAATGCCTCACTTGGCAATGGTTCCGCTGCTGTTTCCGGGTCCGGTATGGCGGTTACTAAAGGAATCGTGGTGGTGTCATCTGGCGCGTTCTCCGGTATTGCTGCTTCTTCCGGCGGGGGCGTGGCCACGCCAGGACGCTTAAATATGGGTCGGGGCCGGGGTGGCTTGGGTGCTGCGGTCGCCGGTTGATCCACAGGAGTAGCCGTTGGCGTTAGTCTGGCACTGGATTCGGTGTCGCTGGTTTGCGACCCTGGTGCCGTTCCGGCATTCGTTTCTGCCGCTGGCTGGCTGGTGGCGGGGCGTTTAATTACCGGGCGCGGGCGGGGAGGCTTAGGCGCAGTTGCTTCCGGATCCGGATTGGTGTGGACCGGCAATTCAGAATTGGTACTATCCTGTGCTATTTGCTTTTCATCAGTTGTTGCGGCTGGGGCATTAGTTGGGGCTGCCGGTGGTTTTGGGAAGACGGGCCGGGGCCGCGGCGCCAGTGGTGCTGCGACGGGCACTTCCGGAACGGACGCCGGGGCAATATTTTCCGGTACAACGGCCGGAGGGGTTTCGGAACTTGCTGCGGCCGGACGCCGGATAACCGGCCGGGCCTTGGCAGGAGCCGGCGGATTCTCGGCGGCCGGTTCTGCTGCTGCTGCTGGCTGGGTTGCACCCGGAATGGCGGCGCGCCGAACTGCTGGCTTGACCGACGCCTGGGTAACCGGGGCGGCGGCTGGTTTTACCGCTTCGGCCAGCCAAAACCGGCGGCGGACATCGTTAATCACCATTTTTACAGCCACATAAAAGCTATTGGGGTGCATTTGGGCGTACATGCGCTGCCACTCCCCAAAGCGGGCGGGGTCGCCGGCCGCAAAAGTGGCTACATCTATTCTTCGTTTGGTCAGGTCTTCCTCAAAGGTCATTTTGCGAGCGGCTGCTAGGTGTATGAACGGGTAAATATACCGGACGTTGCCCCACCATAATTCTTAATTATCTGATTTAAGCGCAATCCCGGCAAAGATACAAAACCAACACATCTTTAAAGGCATATTTAGAATTGCCACACAAATCGCTACTTTTGAAAAAATAATTCATGACCATCTCCCCTTCGAAAAAAGGTAGAGCTAAAGATGTAATGCTTTTCTCTTTGAGTTATAATGGCAGATAAAATACTTAATGGCG
>JAQBNV010000565.1 GCA_028288395.1 Adhaeribacter sp.
TAACCTTAACTTATGAACACCATTAAATTATTAGCAGTAGCCTGGAAAAAGTTGCCAGCTCCCATTGCCCACCCCCATGACCGTATAAAAATAATGATTTCTCCGGCTGAATTGGAGTCCCAGGAGGAAGTTACCCGGAGCGAAAGTCCCGATGCTACCGGGGCAGATGGGCGCGGCCACGAAATAGAATTTTATAAAAAAGAACAGGCCGGAGAAATAATCTGGGAAGTCGGCAATATTAGCTAAAACCACCTTAGATTACCTAATTAGGCACCTTTGGCTTTCTGAAAAATAATAATGCAGCGAAAGTAAATCAGTGTTTGGCTATATTATTAATTAGTATGCTGAAATTTGAGAACGCCAGCTGGTAATGCTGTGCCAATGCAATTGTTGGTTATTTTCTTTACGCCTGATTGCGTTTTTTCAATTCTGGAACTATGTTTGATATGATAATGCATATTCATTTATCAAATCGAATTTAATATTCTGGAAGATGAGAACGGATGCTGAGAAAAATGTAGAATGGATTTTTGAGAAACTTCAAAACACCATAGAAACTTATAAGGCGCTTTATCCCGAATTGTTATATTTAGAACAGGAGCTTAAAAAAACAGTTCCCGGCGAAGACAATTCCGAAGAAGCCAAATTGATAAATCTAATTATAGTAAATAACTGGCTAAAAGATCAGGTAATGCATTATTACGTTTTCCGTAATATTAGCCAGCACCTGGAACAAGATTTTGTTCTTTTACAAAAAGGTTTACAACAAGCGGCCCCTGATGAATTGTATTTAGAATTTGCGCGGGCTTAATATGCGGCCGGTCCAAATGCCGGGTCTGAACTTTACTCCAAACAGGACTTTATTGTTATTCCGGACACAGGGTGCATCGGATTCGAACTCTTGCATCTTGGTGCAAAATATTCTTTTGGACATACCGGTTTTATCGGCCAACGTATTAAAAGGCGGGTTGATTATAAATCGGCAAGGATGATTAACCCAAAATAATTTAGGTAAAAGGGTGTTAAGAGGCGTTTGTAGATTTTTTGGTATTATAATTCCATAATATCTTCGTTCCATAAAACGGGCTTGTCCCGGATAAAATCCTCCATCATATTAATGCATTCCGGCAGGTTCAGGTCGATTACTTCCACGCCGTGGGCTTCCATAAAGTCGCGGGCCCCGCTAAAGGTTTGTGATTCTCCCACCACTACTTTCGGAATTTTGAACTGCACAATGGCGCCGGCGCACATATAGCACGGCATTAGGGTAGAGTATATAACGGTATGGCGATAGCTACCCAGGCGGCCGGCATTATTCAGGCAGTCCATTTCGCCGTGCAGAATAGGATTGTTTTCCTGTACCCGCTTATTGTGCCCCTGAGCTACTACTTTGCCTTCTTTTACCAGCACCGAGCCGATAGGAATGCCCCCTTCGTCTCGCCCTTTAAGCGCTTCCGAAATGGCTAACTGCATAAATTCGTCCATTATTTACCTGGCTTTGTATAACCAAAAGTAATCATAAATTTATAATCCTGCTTAAAAGCAGGCAGTTTAAAAATACTGCACAAGGCCGGTTGTTAGTTAACTAATGAGGCTTTCAAGTGGTATAAATCCAAATTCGCTGAAACTGTTTTCGTTGGCTATACTAATAGATAAAATATTGATTTTATAAATTATGTATTCGCTGAAATGGTATCGTGAGCCGGAATAAATGACTAAAAGACCGGGTTAAATACTGAATTTAAAGTGGGGAACGAACCTGAAACGTTTGAAATCGGTAAAAATGTTTTAGATAAAAATAACGGCCCGGCCTATGAATTTAAACAAGGAATATTACCGCCACATTATTCATTATAACCTGAATGTGGAACAGCTGATGCAAGAATTTCGGGAAAAATATATTGGTATAAAATCTGAAGATTTTGTGGGTTCTTTTCCATCCTTTTCCGATGCCTGTACAACTGGTTATTATTTATTTCAAACCGAAAAGTTAACTTTATCTAAAGGTTCCTAATCAGGATATCGGCCGGCAATATTATTTTTTACTTTAGCGGAAGCTTTGCTCTTATTGCTTATTTTTAATAAATTATTCTGCCTTAATCAAACCCGGCCCGGAATATTTCCTGGTGGGCGTAGCACACCGGGCTATTCACTTCAGTTTCGTCGGCAGAAATAGGCGCTGGTGACTTAAGCGGTTGGGGCGGAGTGTTTTCGTTAGGAGATACCGTTTCGGGTTTACCGGTTTTTGTGGGCTTCTCAGCTTTATGCGGCGGACTTTCGGTATTCAGATTTTCAGATTCCATCCTTTCCAAATCATAAAAAATTAAAAACAAACAAATTTATAAGCTGATAAGTCAGAATTTCAAAATGATTTTGTTTGCCCCATCAGTCCGGTTACGTAAGAGTAATACCAAATCGTATGAACCCTATACCATAGGTAAAATTGGAATTAATCCAACTTAAGCCCGTCATTCTGTAGAATTTAAAGAATTCCAAAAGAATCTTCTGACTTTCCTAATCAGAAGATTCTTTTGGAATGACGGTGATAGATCTGTTAAATATTTTTGTTCCAGCTTTTCTAAATTTATATGGAACCACCTTTATACAATTTGGTATAAAATATCTTTATTCCGGATTAATATTAAACTCCTGCGTAACCGACCCGATAGGGAAACCCAGAAGAGTAGTAAAGTTAGCCAGCTTAATAAAGCCGCCGTTTATTTGCGGGTGGCTTCGAGTTTATAAATAATAGTACCGCTTGGTTCCTGCACTTTGGTTTGGCCTACCATTTTGTCGCCTTTAATGGTACCGGTCATTTCAAAAGTATAAGAACCGTTATTCAGGACCACCTCGCCGGCGTACAAAAAAATTTTTTTCATCGGTTACTTCGGCTTTGGTAATTTTGATTTGCGACTCTTGCTGTAACTCATTTATCAGGATCGAGCCCAGATAGCCGGCTGGTCCACTGCCCCGTTTTACAAACAAAATACCGGTTATTGCATTGCATTCCGGTGGAGTCATGGAAAATTCCCATTTGCCTTCCAAGTCGGCCAGGAGCTTAGATGCTGGAGCTACCATGCTACCAAACCGGCCAGCACAAATGCATTAGTGAATATTTTCATAGGTATAGTTTAAGTAAAAGCTTTAAGTTAATTGATAAGTTTAAAATCCTATTGAAAAGGGGAGTGGTATGTTTATTTTCGGGTAGCTATCACTTTAAATATTACCGGACCGTCCTCGGTTTTTACTTTGTTCTGGCCTTCCATTTTATTCCCTTTGATAG
>JAQBNV010000623.1 GCA_028288395.1 Adhaeribacter sp.
GGAAAACCAAAATGGGGCCGAATTATTTAAAAAATATATTTTTTTCAGCATCAGCCCGGCAAGTTAAAAGTTTAGCTCATAAATATCGTGGGGCAGGCTCCGGGCGCCATAACTTTCTTTATTCTGAATCAAGCCGGTACTTAAACCATAGGCATCCGGTCCCGGCGAAATGCCAAAGTTCAGGTATTTTTTATCTTCCCGATAGGTATTAATCAGGTGGTTAATAATTAAATCCAGGGCGTGCAATTTCTTACCCGCTTCGCTGGTAGCAATATATTGCAGGTGCACTACCTGGCTGCTAAGATAAATAATGCTGCCGCCAATCATTTCGTGGTTATGATATACCGCCAGCAATTTGATATGCTGCGGAAACTGCCCGGCCAGATAAATTATTTCTTCGGCGGTATGCGTGGGCTGAACCGCGTATTTATTTTCCAGAATTTGTCCGACAAGGTTCATAAAAGTTTTAAAATCCTGCGTTCCCGTTATGGCAAGGCCTGCCTGCCGGGCCTTGGTTAAACTCCATTTCCTGCCTTTGGTGTAGTGAAGTGGCAAACTTAAATCGATACAGGAAGAAAGGCTGCGGTTCTTCAACCGGAAACCGTGCTGGAAAAGCGCATATTGATCATCCAGCGCCAGCGATTGCTGAAAAATAAAGGGAACGGGCTTGTAAATAAATTTCGTAAACCCGCCAAGTCGCAGGTAATTCAGCAGCGTATCAAAAGTCCGGAGATAGGTATGTATTTTCATCCGCAGTCCAATAATTAAACCGCCAAATGTTAAGCCCTGATGCGAAATAGCCGCCCCTTCCGCTTCGTTCATCGGGAGAATACAAATTAATTGGCCTTCCTGAAAAAAGAGCAAAGAATGGTCGCGGAAACGGTGCTGGTGGTACTCCAGGTAAGTGCGATCGAACAGAAATAATCCATTGATGGCCTGCTGGTTAAACCGGTTCCAGATTTCCCGGTGAGCCGGAAGGTAACGAACAACCTGAACTGATTTCTCCTGAATAGCTTGCACGTGATTAATGTAATTTAAATGACAATATTACGTAGTTATCCGCACAAATTAGAACACTTACGAGCTACAGCTTGCTTTTATTCTGGAAAACGTCCGGTTATAACCATTCTATCCGGCACTGCCCATCCTCCCAAAATACCTTTCCAATTGTTTCCCAGGGTTGCTGCATTTGCCGGTTCAAGAAGTCTTTTTCCCAGGTAAGGGGTACCGCTACTTTTTTAACCTGAATCAGGAAAACCGCTTTTTCTAAAAGAATTCCCTGCTGTTGGGCCCAAAAAGCAGTAAATTTTCTGATGCCATCCTGTAGGTTTCCTGCTTGTGGGTTTGGTCCAGTAACGCGGTCGGTCCATTTAGTACCGATGCGCCCGGTCCCCATTTTACCGGGCTGCCCTGTAGAGGTAAATAGGGGCAATCTTAAAATTTTACCGTTTTCTCCTGAATAGCTGATATTAAATATTTGGTTGTAACCAGCCGAATGTTTATCCAGGAAAATATCGTGGGATACTATTCCCAGGAACTTCTGGTTAATAAAATAAAAAGGTTTAAAAAGGTTTTGGGAAAAATTTACCACCGGCTTTAGCCCGCTTTTATCAACAAAATGCTGCACTACCGGCGCGGCGAGCATACACATCAATTGCCCCGCTGAAATATAAAGAATAAATAAACCAATCCGGTGGCTTTTCCGGTTGGTTTCTCCGGTAACGGTAGGACTGACAGGCAGATGCGCGCCAGGTTGTATTCTTTTTATTTTACCTACAGCTTGCCGCAACTTCTGCCAGACAGCATCTGGCAGCAAAGGAATATACAGGGCCAGCATCAGCCAGGCAAAATGAGGAATGGGATAGGCAATACAGATACCCAGGTGCAATAAAACACCAACTGTAACCAGAAACAACCGGAGTGGCCGGAACCAGATTAGAAAGATAAAAAGAAACTCAAACAAGAGAATACCATAGCCAATAACCCGTACCAGATATTCCTGATTTAACACCCAGGAAAGATTGACAAGTGCATTTTGCGGCTGGGAACTCGGCAGCCAGAATCCTAAACCCGACAACCACATGGAAGAGCCCAATTTATTTACGGCGGAGTCCAGGTAAACCAACCCGATGCCCATGATAACCAGGAGCCAGACATACAGGCCGCTTACCTGATCTGGCAAGGTTATTTCGGGCCTCTGTTTCTTCCTAAGATAAGCATCCAAAGAGAACCCCGCTGATACCGGCAGCCAAAGCAGCAGGAAATTTACGCTGGTCATCACAAAATCGAAATGATACTTAAAAGCCGGCATTTGCCAAAGAATAAATACCGAGATTGCATAATTTATCCCTGCTGCGAGGCGGGTGTACCAACCGATTAGCAGGAACCCCAAGGCCAGCGCCCACAATACCAGCAGGCCAGTTATCAGCGCTGGTGACGTATGAGGCACCTCACTAAAAATAAGTTTCAGGTAGGTAAAAATCTGTTGCACTTCCAGCAGTAAAACCAAACTATAAGCCATCCGGAAAAAGGCCAGGCTCCAGGCATCTACCGGGCTGGCGTACAGCTGTTTTATCTTTCCGAAATATCCTTTTCCCATTTTCAGGATTTGTGATAGACCCAACGGTAATACCATTTCCGGATAAAACCAAGCCTGATTTCCTGCTCCGCCACCCGTTTCAACAGCTGGTAAGGCCAATTCAGGCTGGTAAGCTCTTCCAGTAGCTTTATTAATAGCCGGGCTTCCAGAAAATTCTGGGTAAACACCGCCTGGCGTAGTTCTGCTTTAACCCGTACCACCAGGGCTGCTTTTTCGTCTGGGGTCCGGATAAGCTTTTGGGCTTTTCGGCAAATTATAATGGTAGAAGCCAGTTGCTTGTCGCCGGATGTATACAATTTATGTGATAAGGAAGCAGTATGGACCCGACGGCGGGTTAATATTTTATCCAGGAAAAAAAATTTAAAATCCTGCGCCGACCGGACCCAGATATCAAAGTCTTCGTAGGCCAGGGTTTCGTCGTAGCCACCAGCTTTTTCTAATAATGCCCGCCGGAACATAAGCGTAGGTGGACAAAGAAAAGCATGCCGTAAAACAGAAGTAAAAACGTAACCTGATGGAGTGCGGGAAATAACAGCGCCCTGGGCATTGCGCCGGTAAAAGTAACCGATAGGTTTTGAATTTTCGTCGATCAGTTCGGCATCGGTATAAACTACGCCATAGGTTTGATCCAAGGCTTGGAAGGCTTGCACCTGTTCCGCGACCCGCTGGGGTAACAACACATCGTCGGTGGCAAAATCAATAATGTATTCGCCGGAAGACAACCGGAAAGCCTCATTAAAGGCGCGGGTATTGCCGGTGTTCTGCCGGTGCCGGATATATTTTATTTCCGGATATTGCGCACAATAAACGGCTAGCCACACGGCGCTTTCATCAGTACTGGCATCGTCCACCAGGATTATTTCGAGGTTTGGGTAGGTTTGGTTCCGCACCGAATCCAATGCCTCCGACAGAAAACGCCGGTGATTATAACAGAGACAAATAACGGATACCAGCGGCTGCATTAGAATATTAGCTTACGAAAAAAGATAAGGTTAAACACCAGAAACAAAACCATACTGGCACAATGCGCCATTGGAACCCCAACTAAGCCATACCGGTTTACTAACCAAAAGAGAATTGACACATAAATGGCCATCGCCCCCACCTGCACCGCAATATATAAACGGGTCCGGGCCTGTGCCATCATGAGATAAGATAATATCCAAGCCGACATTTTAAAAAAGTCGCCCAAAACCTGATAATCTAACAAGTAAGCTCCGGGTAAAAAATCGGCATTAAATAATAAAATAATAAACCACCGCTGCAAGACGTAAAACACCAACAAGCCCAACCCAATTACCGGCACCAGACCAAAAAATACCTGCCGCACATACTGCCGGAGTGCCGCCGGCTGCCTTACCAAAGCTGCCACGCGGGGATAATAGATCATACCAATAAGGGAAGTAAAAAGCACCGTATAATTATCCGATAACTTTACCATGGCCTGCCACAATCCGGTCTGGTATAAATCAAAGCGCTTTATCATCAGGTCGCGCACGTAAAAACTTAGCAACTTGGTGCAAATAAGCAGCGTTAGCGCCATCAGAATAAATTTACCGATATTCCGGAGCGCCGGCTTATTTAAATCCTGCCACGTCCAATAAGCCAGCCAGCCTTGCCTGCTGACGACAATAATAGCAACTACCGCCGTTACGGCCTGGCTGCCGAGATAAAGCAACAATAAATACGGCAGCGACAGCGGCTTCAGGAACAGCCAAATAAAAAGAATACTACCGGCACTGGTAATCGCAATTAAAATAGTATAAACCCGCAGGGCTTGCCGGGCCAACATAAGCGCTTGCAGGTAAGCCGCTACGAAGAGCAACAGTAACCCAGCGAAAAAAAGAGCGACCCACGCTATCGCATTCACCGGTTGCAGGAAAGCCCCGAAGAAAAAATTGTGCTGCCCTAGAAATACGCCAATTACCAGCAGAAAAACAGCTATTTGCCACAAAATACCACTTACAAAATACCGCCGGTAAAGCGCATCCGTGGGCTGTTTACCCGATAAATACGTTATAATCCCTTGATTTATGCCATCGCTGGGAATAGTAGTAGCCAGGGTTATCAGGTTCTGAAAATGGGCGAGCAGGGTTATGCCTTGCGGGCCAAATTGCGCCGATATTAATTTATTTATGATTAAAGCACTTAGGGTACGGGAGCCCACCGCCAGCAAGGACCAGAAAGATGATTTGAGAAAAGAAAACATGCGGCTTAACTATCGGGCTTGGAGGTAAAGGTAGCCATAACCTTTTGATAAATAAATTGCCGGGCCCGCTTCAGAAATCTCACCGGAAAAGGTAGATTATTAAAGGTAATCGTATTAAAAGGAGCAGGAGTAGCGCCAAAGCCTTGGTAAAACCGGATTACTGAAGCTGCCGCCGCCGGGCTTTCAAAATCAAAAATATAGGACTGACCGGCGTATTTTTGAATCATGTAATCAATCATCAGCGAGCGGCCGTGGCGGTTTCGCCCCTCTGCCGAAGCGGCATTGAAAAGGTAAATAATTTTCTGTCCGTAAATAAAGAATAAACATCCGGCATCGGTTTCGCCGGCTGGCGTTTGGGTGTATAGCAAGGTAGCCAGACCTTTGCCCGCCAGTATCTCGTAAAGCTGGCTTAACTGAACGTAAGCCGCATCCGAGACACCTCCCCGGATGCGCGATGCAGCATTATTTTTAAAAAGCGCAATCAGGGGATTTATATCGTTACTTTCTTTGATTTGCAAACCAGCTTCCAGGCTACGCTTTAAATTATTTTTTCCTTCACGCGTATATTGCCGGTAAATTGTTTCGTAATCTGGGGTTAAATCCAGGTGATGGGTTTGGTGGCGGTATACTCTTAGATGCCGGATCTCCTCCAACTCGAAGGATAAAAAATTTGCGGTATTAAAACTGTATTTGCTAATCAAAGCAAATTGCTGTTGCAACCGGGCCAGAAAAGCGCTTGGTTGTGCGGCGTCTGTAACGGCGAAAAAGCCTAACTGCTGGCAAAATAAAGGCTGTTGCACATAAGATATACCAAAGCGGCGGCTCAAAGGCAACGGCATTACGGCTACATACTGCCCGTGCTGCTCTTCTACCAGCCCCGCCCAACCCGGCGACACCACATCCAGGTACCACGACAACGCATAAACCAGCCGCTGCCCCGAAGCCTCAATACAGGCATCCCATTTTGAATAATCTATCTGGTGGTTGGTGAGGTAACGAAGCAAATTGATATTGCAGGAAAAAGGTTAGGCAAAAATTATCTTGAAGCTAAGCAAATCTGTCGAAATTGAGCATAATCCCGGATATAATCCGCCTCTTCAAAATCGGTGGAGGCCAGGCAAAGGGCGATAGCGTTGTCTGAGAAGGTAAGCTTTACCCAGGTACGGGCCGGAATAAACAAGCCGGTATCTGACTGGTTCAACAGGAACTTGCATTCCCCAGCCAGGCTTTCCAGCGTAACAGCCACTTGCCCCTGCAGCACTACCAACACCTCTTGGGTAGTATGATGGGCATGGTGACCGCGTACCTTATTTTCCGGCACCTGTTGCAACCAGAAAATGCGCTTTACCGGAAACGGCAGCTTTTCGGCCAATTGCGTAGATATCAAAAACCCATCTTCGGAAGAACCGGTTTGGGTAAAATGTATTAAATGGGGTTTATTTGCGGCAGGTGCCCTCATCAAAAAAGAAAATTTAGCTTGGTTCTTATAATATTCTACCGGGCCGATGCTTTTATTCGGAATCCGTCTTCTACGCGGGTTCCTCTTAATTCCAGGTGGGGAACTACTTCATCAGTACAAGGCAAGGCGGCATTCCAACAGCGGCCATCACCAGGTACTGTCCTCACGGGTATACTACCTACTAGCTGCATGACTGTTTGGACCTGCGGGTAACCAGCGGGCCGAAGCACCTGGACTAGTGTAACCTTTCTCACTTCATTTTTAATACCATTCAGGCCATAAAGCAAAGCTATAAAAATGGAACCGGTTAATACAAAACGATTCATTTTTCCGGATAGCAACAGCATTAAACCCAATAGTAAGGTACCAAATAAATAACCGTAACCAAATCGTAAGGCCGGGGCACTGAAAAACCAAAGTAAAGCACCAACAGAAAATATTAAAAAAAGCTTTAACAATTCATTTTCATTTAGGTAAAGCCTTTGCAGCGCAAGCCTGATGATTTGTAAAATCACTAAGATAAGAGTCATAAAGAGCAATCCTTTATCCAGCAATTCCTGACGGGCAAACCAAAACGGAAACCAATCTATCAAAGAAAGCCCATGAGCCGCCTGCCAATCGCCAGCCGGTCGACGGGCAAAATAAATAATTTCAGCTAACTCCAGTTTCACTTTAGCCATCGGAATAACCCAGTCCATACCCAACACATCCGGAACTGGAAATGGATAATAAAAATA
>JAQBNV010000627.1 GCA_028288395.1 Adhaeribacter sp.
TTATAGTTGTGCCAGCGCTAGGGGGGTACCTTATTGGTGATAGGGCTTGTTTCTCTTCCCGGAGGATAGCTGTAGGGGCCGCATCAGTTCAGCTGAATCATAAAGCTTTCAATAGCGCTGTTGTGATATAATAACGGCATGATTTATCACCATAATAATTGCTATATGCTCTCTGCAAAATCAAATGGGAAATGGCTGGGGGCCTAGAAATTACCTGATAATGGTCTGTTAACCCCTGATTTAGCCCTGGCGCTGCGCAAATATATCGAGGCTGATAAAGCGGCCATGCTTTATTTCGGATTCCTGCAGCGTGCCTTCGTGCTGAAAGCCCAGACGACGAAGCAATTGCCCTGAGGCCTGGTTTTCTGTTTCTACATAAGCTTCGATGCGGTGCAGGTTCAATGCGTTTAGCCCGTAAGGAATAATGGTTTGCAAGGCATCCCGCATCAGGCCCTGCCGCCAATAATCAGGTAAAAGCCAGTAACCCAACTCGGCCCTACGGTGGGCTGCCTGCCAGTTGTAATAACCACAGGCACCAATAAGTACATCGCTTCCCAAAAGACTTATTGCCCACCATAGGCCGGTTTTATTTTGATATAACTCCCGGTACCAATTCATCTGTTCGCCGGTATCGGGGTAGCTGTGGTATTCTACGCCGTAATATTTTATAACCTGCCGGTTAGAGAGGGCGCAGAATATTTGCATCTGGTCGGCAGGTAATATTTGCCGGAGTTTTAGCTTCTCTGTGGTAAGAAGGGGAAAGTCCGGGGCGGGTTTGGCAGCAGTTCTGAACATCAGTTACGATTTATCGCTCGTACAAATCCTGAATATCGGCCTGTTCCAATTCTACCAGAAAAAAGGCGATTTTCTTTGCCGTATCTTCAAGATAAATCCGGCCCTTTTCGGCGGTTGCCTTCGCTGGGTTGCCTACCCCCGTGTCATTCGTGGCTTTACTCCATTCGCGCTGGGCCCACACCCAGCCTTCCTGTAAGCCTTTCAACCGGAATTTATTTGATGTGCCATCGCCGGCTTCTGCCAGGGGTAGCACCAGGTGTGGCGCAATGTGCATCATGGCGCTGGTTTCCATTTCGCCGGCATGATCGCCGGGTTCATCAAAATAAAGATTCCAGTCTACCGCCCGAAACCAGTTCATTGTACACAAGAACATAGTCGGGTACTGGGCCTGCACCTCCCGAACCATTTGTTTAAAATCATTGCCGCCATGGCCGTTCAGGATTACCAGCTTGTTTATGCCCTGGCACGAGAGCGCATGGGTAATATCTTTCAGCACGGCTAATTGGGTGCTGGGGTTCATGTTAATATCCAGGGTAATATCCAGTTGGCCGGTGTTTACGCCAAAGGGTATGGTGGGCAGGGCTATCACACGCGCACCCTGCTCCCAAGCCAGGCGGGTCGATTCGGCCGCTACGTAGTCGCACTGCGCCACGTCGGTGTTATAAGGCAAATGGTAATTATGGGCTTCCGTGGCTCCCCAGGGCAAAACGGCTACCTGATAGCGGGTCTGTTGTACGTTTTTCCAGTTGGTTTCGGCAAGAATATAAGGTCTGGGCGTCATGTTAATTTTATTTAAGCGGTTTTTATTTAAGAATTTTGTTCTATATCATACCTACGCAGACAATTCAAATTTAACTTGGAAGAAGTACTGTTTTCTATGATTTAGCACTTACGGTAAAGCGGGCAAGTATACGGAAATCGATTAAGTATTGCTTTTACTTTTGTTTTTTATCAGAATTTCCGCCGTAACCAGAGACAGATACTACTACCAAACGCGGCACTGGTAAAGCTCAAACAACATATTTACATATAATCTAGGTAAAGTTCTCCTGAAAGTATCAACTTGCCAATACCATTAATAAGATATACTTTGCTGATACTATATTATAAGTAATGTGATGAGTACTTTTTTTAAAGAAAGTCATCTTATGTTGCAAAATGTTTATTGTCTAAGTTTAAATATTGAATGGTTTACAATAATCCAAATTACATTTTCTTTTAAAAATTAGATGGTATAATTTTGCGGCTAGTTAGCGCTTAGGTGAGCGTTGTTCAAAAGTTGCGATAGTGGAGAATTTCTGCTAAAACCTTTTATTAACTCAGATTTAACCATTTGAGTATTAATCGTTTTGGTTTTATTCCTGTTAAAAGCTTCTAAAACTATTTTATCAATTTTTTATTCTTAAACCTTTTGTTCTATGAATTACTTTTTACTGAAGAAGATGAAGTACATTCTTTTGCTTCATCTTATCTTTCTTTCTGTTGCAGAGGTAATTGCCCAAGGAGTAACTATAACGGGTAAAGTTTCCAGCGAAACCGGCGAGGGATTGCCTGGGGTTACAGTACTTTTTAAAGGTACTTCCAATGGAACTGCCACTGATGTTAACGGAAGTTATTCGCTTGCCGTTCCGAATGCTACCGGAACCCTGGTGTTTTCTTTTATTGGCTACACCCAGCAGGAAGTGCCCATTAATAACCAAACGGCTATTAATATCAAGCTTATCCCGGATGCCAAAGCGCTGGAAGAGGTAGTGGTAGTAGGTTATGGTACCGTGCAAAAGCGGGAATTAACCAGTGCAGCCACCACGGTGTCGGCTAAAGATTTTCAACAAGGTGCTTTTAATAGCCCCTTGCAGATGATCGAAGGCCGGGTGGCGGGCGTTACAATATCTAATCCGGCTGCCTCTGACCCTAATGGCGGCCCGGAGATTCAGTTGCGTGGTGCCTCCTCTCTGAGAGCAGGTAATGGCCCTTTGATTATTATTGACGGCATGCCGGGTGGTGACCTACGCAATATTGCGCAACAGGATATCGAATCGATTTCGGTGCTTAGAGACGCCTCTGCGGCTGCTATTTACGGTTCACGGGGTGCCAACGGGGTTATTCTGGTACAAACCAAGCGGGGTAAAGCCGGTAAAGTTGTAGTAACCTACGACAGCTACGTAGAGCATGATGCCGTGGCTGCCAAACCCGACATTCTTTCGGCCGATGAATTTTTAGCCCGGGGAAGAGATGCCGACCGAGGTGCCAGAACCGATTGGTACGAAGAGTTGCTGCGCCGCGATAATTTTGGACAGAACCACTCTTTAGCGATAAGCGGCGGCTCCGAAAATTCAATATTCCGGCTTTCTACCAATTACCGAACCAAACAAGGCTTGGATATTGCAACCGACCGGAAAGAATACGGGCTGCGGGGTAGTTTCCAGCAGAAAGCCATGGATGGCCTGCTCGAATTTAATGGTAATTTCTCTTACCGGGTGGCCAACGAAGAATACACCAACTACGGCGCATTTCAGCAGGCAGTTAAGCTAAATCCTACCATCCCGATAATGGACCCCAATAACCCGATTATGTATAATACTTTATTGGGTTACGATACTTATAACCCGGTGCAGAATTTAATGGCCCGGGAAAATGGCGCTGATCAGGAATACTCCGTCATCGACATTACTACCCGCTTAAATATCCTGAAAAACCTGAACACCGAATTGAAATTAGCCCGGCAGGGACATGACCGTTTAGCAGGTGAGTACCATTCGTCCCGCGCGGCCGAATCGGTTACGGGTGGTTATAACGGCCGGGCTCGTTTAGAAAACGAAAAATGGGCCGATTATACTCTGGAGTGGTTGGGTAATTATTTTACTACCATTGGCCGCCATGAGTTGAAAGCCCTAGGAGGATATTCTTACCAGGAATTCAACAACTCGGCTTTCTGGGCGCAAAACCGCCGGTTCCCAACCGATGCCTTTGGTTTTAATAATTTAGGCGCCGGTAACTACGGTAACGGGCAGCCCATTAAAATGGATGAAGTAATGGATTCCCGCCGGAGCAAAGAAAAAACCATCGCTTTTCTGGGGCGGGTAAATTACAGTTTTGATGATACTTATTTCTTAACGGGTTCTTTCCGGTACGAAGGCAATACAAAATTTGGCGCCAACAATAAATGGGGTTTATTCCCGGCGGCTTCGGCGGCCTGGCGGATTTCTAAATTACCGGCTATCGACGAAATCGAAGCCATTGATGATTTGAAATTGCGGGTTTCTTATGGCGTAACCGGTCGTTCGGGCTTCGACAGATATACTTCGGTTTCCCGGTACACTGGTTACGGACGTTATCAGAATGATGCCGGCCAATGGATACAGGTTTACGGACCAGGTAATAATTACAACCCGGATTTACGCTGGGAAAGAGCAATTGCCTATAACGCCGGTTTAGACTTCTCTTTGTTTAACAGTAAATTAAGCGGTAGCGTCGATGCCTTTATCCGTAAAAGCAGCGATTTGATTTCAGATTATGATGTGCCGGTTCCGCCGTTCCTGCACCCCCAAATGACTGTGAACGTAGGTACTACCAGTTCCAAAGGGGTTGAATTAGCCTTAAACTGGAGTGCCGTGGAGGCAGGTGATTTCGCTTACAATACGAGCCTCACCGGTTCTTATTCCAAAGCCCGGTTAGACACCTGGTCTAACGATACTTACCAGTCGGCTTATTTTTATATGGAGAACCTGCCATCACCAGGTAACCCGGGACCAGCTTATCGCCTGGAAGACAATACCGATTTGGGCAACTTCTACGGTTATAAATATGCCGGGGTAGATGAAGCCGGTAATATTCTAATCTGGAAAGAAGGCAAGGAAGGTACCGAAAAATTACGCGCCTCCGGCAACCAGATTCAGTCCAGTGCCGACAGAGACCGGACCTATATTGGCAACGGAACGCCCCGGTTTGAACTAGGCTGGACCAACTCGCTGCGTTACAAAAATGTTGATTTGTCGCTGTTCTTCCGCGGCCGGTTTAAGTACGATATCCTAAACCTGTACCAGATGTATTACGGTTTGCAAGCCGAAGCCAGTACCAACCTGTTAACCGATGCTTATGATCGCAATGTACATATCAAATCCAGCAAAGTGATTACTGATTACTTCCTGGAAAAAGGTGATTTCCTGAAACTGGATAATGTAACCTTGGGCTGGTCGCCTAAACTAGGAATCAACCGGGTTAATAGTTTCCGGGTTTACGGCTCGGCGCGCAATATTTTCACCCTGACCAAATATAGCGGCTTAGACCCGTCTGCGGTTAGAGTATCTGGTTTAACCCCTGGTTATGGTAGCCTGGATGTATATCCTATCGGCAGAAACTTTGCTTTGGGTGTGCAGATTTCTTTCTAACCCGAATATTGTTTAGAAACTTTAGTTCTTTAAAAACATGAATAAGTTAAAATTAATATATTTATCACTGGCCCTCGTGGTGGTGGCACCGGCGTGCACGAATCTGGAGGAGGAACCCTTTGATGTATTACTTTCAGAAAATTATTATCAGGATAAAAGCTCCATTATTGCGGCCGTTACCCGCCCCTACGAACACGGGCACTGGACTGGCTGGGACGGCGACCGGTGGCTAATTTCGGAATTAACCGCCGACCACTTTGTTTGGGCGCAGAAAGGACGCCACGGCCAGGACGGCGGCGATTGGGTGCGTTTACACCGGCACGAATGGAATAACCAGGATAACCACATTAATGGCGGTTGGGTGGGCCCGTACCAGGGTATCGGGCAGTGTAACCAGATTATTAACGACCTGACAAAGCTGGATTATGCTAAAATGGGCTTAACCGAAGCCGACAAAGCCCAGCACATAGGCGAATTGCGGGTATTACGCGCCTGGTTCTACACGTTCCTGATCGATTATTTCCGGAGTGTACCTATTGTTACCAATCCCGGTGAGCGCAAAGGTCAGTCTACCCCACAGGAGGTTTTTGCCTTTATCGAGAACGAACTGAAAGAAGCCTTACCAGGACTGCCTAAAAATGGCCGGGCCGGCCGTTGGGACCAGGGTGGGGCTGCCGCCATACTGGTGCGCATTTACCTGAATGCCGAAAAATGGATAGATACACCGAAATATAAGGAAGCCGGGGAATATGCCCAGGAAATTATTAATGGTAAGTATGGTACCTACAGTATCGATGCGGATTACCGCGGGCCTTTCCGCTCGGGTATGAATGGTTACCGCTCCCCCGAAAATATTTTTGAATTCCCGCACGCAAAGAATATTTACGAATTCGGCTGGATGTACAATGCTATGATGCACTACCAGGCCCGTTATTCATTGGATAACGACTGGGGTGGCTGGAATGGTGTTACCTTAACGCCTTCCCGTGATTTAGCAGGTAATATTTATCCCTATAAATTAGGCAAGCCTTACGAAAAGTATGCGGGCGATGATAAACGGAAGCAACCTTTCCGGACCACGGGTATGGGAGTGCAATACGAAGGCTTCTTCCTGGTTGGCCGGCAATACGAAAATAATAAAGAAAAAGGTTTTGGTTTTGATAGCACCAAAGTAGTTAACGGAACCGAGGAGTATACCGGCAAACCTTTAAATTATGTAGATCAAATAGGTCGTTTCTCAGAAGGGGCGAGCGGATTAGCAAAAGGTTCGCACGTGGAAACCGGTGAAGAAAATTCGGGAGTAAGAATGGTTAAGTTTCCGTGGCTCCCGATGACGCAAAACCTGTTCCAATTTAACTCGGCTACCGAAATTCGCTTAGCCGAAATATATTACGCGTTGGCCGAAGTTAAATACCGGGCCGGCGATAAAGCAGGTGCTGCCAAGTTGCTGGATGCGGTGCGCAAGCGGAATTTTTCGGAAGACAAATGGGCGGCTAACAGCTACGAAGATAACCTGAGCAAGCTAACCGACGATGAATTCGTAGATGAGTTAGGCCGTGAATTCCTGGGTGAGCGTCACCGGCGGACGGATTTAGTACGCTGGAACAGATTCGGGAATGCCTGGTGGGATAAGTCTGCCGATGCCCAGGATAAAACCGTATTCCCGATTCCATCCCAAGCCATCAATGCGAACCCTTTGCTAAAACCTAATGGTTTTTAGTAAGTTGTTCAGGACGGCTACCAATATTTAATAGTAACCTTTTTCAATATTTTAAAGAGGCCGTCGTCAAAGACGGCCTCTTTAAAATATTGAAAAAGGTTTAATTTCCTCTTTTTGCAGGAGGTATTGCCGCGAAAAAATACTAATATTCTTAAAAAATCATCTTCCTGCCAATTGTAATATAAGTCAGGGCGCTCTTTCGGGCAATAAACACCGAAAGTAGCCGTGCATAATCGAAATAAGTCTGGGTGCCAGCAGTAAATTTAGGGATTAAGGGCAACGGATTTAAAATAGAAGTAACAACAGGCGTTGGTTGTCCTGGCTCACCACCCTTAAAACCTTTTGACGGTAAGCTGAATCTTTTGGAAAATTTTAATATTTAAGCAAAAATCTTTATATTTAAACTATTATTCTCTGCTAAAACAGTTATAAATTAATTTATTTTAATTACCTCCAAAATTTGAACTTACTGCGAAGCAATACCCACGGATAAAAGGGTAAATTCCATGTAACCATCTATTTTAATCTATAAAGCTTACACATTTTTTTTTTATGAGAATACAAATATTAATGCAAAAAGGTAGGTCGCAGATATTGGGTATAGCCTTGCTATTGTGCTGCCCGATGCTGGCATCTGCCCAAACCGGCTCACCTCGTCCCGGTACGATTCCACTCAATGATTTGTCAGCCTTCCGTAATCCCGGTAAAAGCTGGGGAATAGCCGGCGATGTAAGGGCCGACCTGAACAAAGCCAACGTTTTAACCGCTTCCAAAGGTACGGGTGTTCTGGCTAATGTACCGGACAAAAAGAAAAAGGGCATTGATTTGGTTACGGCCCAGGAGCACGGCGACGTGGATCTGGAACTGGATTATATGATTGCCAAAGGCTCTAATTCGGGTATTTATCTGCAAGGTAACTATGAGTTGCAGTTACTCGACAGCTGGGGCATAAAAAACCCGAAAGCTGGCGATAACGGCGGTATTTACGAGCGTTGGAACGAAAGCAAACCCGAAGGCCAGAAGGGTTACGAAGGTTACGCTCCCCGTCAGAATGCCAGCCGTGCACCCGGATTGTGGCAGCACCTGAAAGTGTCTTTCCAGGCGCCTAAGTTTGATGCGGCCGGAAAAAAAGTGGAGAATGCCCGTATGCTGCGCGTAGAGCTAAACGGCGTTACCGTTCACGAGAATGTGGAACTGTTGGGCGCAACCCGCGGTGCCATGGGTGATGAAAAAGCCACCGGTCCGTTGCGTATTCAGGGTGACCACGGCGCCGTGGCTTTCCGCAATATTTCACTCTCTCCCCGGGCCGCTGCCCGCCCGGAAGCCAATGCGAACAATAATAACAACAATAATAATGTAGTAGATCCTATTCTGATTGAAGCGCCGGTAAATATTACCCACCGGAGTTTTATGGATTTACCCGAAGGCATCCGCGTTACCCACGCCGTATCAGTAGGTAGCCCCGAGCAGGTGCATTACACTTACGATTTAGACAGAGGCATGGTGGTGCAGGCCTGGCGCGGTGGTTTCCTGGATGCAACACCCATGTGGCATAGTCGGGGCGATGGATCTTCCCGCCCTATGGGAGCCGTTAACCGTTTCGGGAAACCCGTATTTACCTTAGCTAAACTGGCTTCGCCGCAGGCCGCCTGGGCCGCTGACACCGCTGGTAGCAGTTTCCGCCCGAAAGGCTACTTAATGGATGCCAACGAACAGCCTACTTTCCAATACCGGATTTTTGGCGCTATTGTATCGGATGCAGTACGCGTGCTGGAAAACGGACAAGGCCTTCGCCGTGAACTAACCGTGCAAAGCCCGTCGGGTGAGTTATACGCCCGTTTGGCCGAAGGTGCTACGATTGAAGATGCCGGTAAAGGTTTATACCTGGTAGATGATAAATCTTATTATGTGCGGGTAGATGATGCTAACGGCGCCAAGCCGGTGGTAAGAGATGCCAACGGGCGCAAAGAGTTGGTGGTGCCGGTTCGGAGTAAGTTAAGCTATTCTATTCTTTTCTAAATTAGGTAAAGTTAAATCATGAAATATAATTCTATAAAATATAGTCCGAAATCGCTTTTCCGCCGGGCCACGTTGCCGTTTCTGCTGGCGGCGGCTTCGTTTGGCGCTATTCCCGCTGCGGTGCAGGCCCAGGAGTCGCCCAAGGAAGAAGATTTCTTTAAAATAATGAAAGTAAGTTCACCCGAAGGCACCGTCCTGGAAGTGGGCGGTTTAACCATGATGCCCAACGGTGACTTGGCTATTTCTACCCGCCGCGGCGATGTGTTTATCGTGGAAAACCCGACCAGCCGCCGTCCTTATTTCCGGAAGTTTGCCTCCGGTTTACACGAGGCCCTGGGGCTGGCTTACAAAGATGGTGCCCTGTATACCGCCCAGCGCGGCGAATTAACCAAGCTGGTAGATACGAATAAAGATGGCAAAGCCGATGTATACGAAACTGTTTACGCCTGGCCCATCTCCGGTCATTACCACGAGTATAGCTTCGGACCCAAGATAGCGCCGGACGGCTCTTTCTTTGTAACGGGCAACGTGGCGTTTGGCAACGAGCAGTGGTGGCGCGGTGAAAGCCGGGTGCCATGGCGCGGCTGGACGATGAAAATCAGTCCGGATGGCAAAATGGAGCCCTGGGCTACCGGTATGCGGTCGCCAGCCGGTTTGGGTATGATTGACGGTGAATTATTTTATACCGATAACCAGGGTGAATATATGGGATCGGGCGGTATCTGGCACGTTACCAAAGGCGCTTTTACGGGTCACCCGGCTGGTTTACGCTGGACAGGCATGCCCAATTCGCCGGTAAAGCTGAAAACCGAAGAGTTTGATGCCAAAGTAAATCCCCGCGATTTCAAAAACGCTGCCGGCCGCGCTATTAAGCCTGAAAACGTGATCAACGAAAAGTTTGTGACCAGCGCTGAAATGAAAAAGTTCTTCCCGGAACTGCGGACGCAAGCCGTTGTTTTACCGCACACCATTCTGGGTATTTCTAACTCCGAGATTGTTAAAATTCCGGAGGGTGCTTTTGGTCCTTTTGCCGGCCAGTTACTCGTAGGCGACCAGGGACAAAGCAAAATCATGCGGGTGGTAATGGAAAAAGTAAAAGGAGAGTACCAGGGTGTCGCTTTCGATTTCCGGGCTGGTTTTCAGTCGGGCGTAATGCGGATGGTTTTTGCCCCGGATAACTCTTTGTTTGTAGGCGAAACCAACCGGGGTTGGGGATCGGCCGGCGAAGCCAATGCTGGTTTACAACGCTTAGTCTGGAATGCAAATAATCCGTTCGAGATGCGTAATGTACGCGCCACGCCCGATGGTTTTGAGGTAGAATTTACCCAACCTGTTGACCGAAAATCGGCGGAAGATCTGGCTTCGTATGCGGTACAGAGCTTTACCTATAAATACCATCCGGTGTATGGCAGCCCGCCGGTTAACAACCAGGAACACAAAATAAAAGGTGTAAAGGTGTCGGAAGATGGTTTAAAGGCCCGCATAATCGTGGATAATTTACGCCAGCATTACGTGCATAATATTACCCTGGAAGGCGTACGCGACAAGAATAACTCTCACTCGCTGATCCACACCACGGCTTTTTATACGCTTAACAATATTCCGGACGGCCCTAAATTGTCGATGAAGGAAGTTAGTACTAAAAACTCCGGCGTCGCTTACGGCAAAACTGTAATTCCGACCGAGATTATGAATGACCGGTTTAACTTTAAACTGAAAGCAACGCCGCCGGAAGCCAAAAATCCCCATACGGCCAAACCGGCAAAAGCGGGTGCCAGTTCAACTGCCAAAAAAACGGCAACTCCCGAAAAAGCACCAACTTTTGCTTCTATCCGTCCGTTATTAGCAAAAAATAACTGTCTGGCCTGCCACAACGAAACCAAACGCCAGGTAGGGCCCGCTTACGTAGATGTGGCCAAACGGAAATATACCAACGAGCAAATTGTGCAGTTGATTTACAACCCTAAGCCCGAAAACTGGCCGGATTACGCGACCGAAATGCCGCCTATGCCGCAGGTACCTAAAGCCGAAGCCCTGAAAATTGCCGCCTGGATTAATTCGCTGGTAAATGGTACCAGTGCTTCGCGGTAAGTTCCGGAAAGGCAATAGCCAAAAATAAGCAGACTTTCTTACTAAAGTCTGCGGAAGTAAACCTCTTGCCAAACCTGAATGGTTTGGCAAGAGGTTTTTTTATGACCTATCCTGAAGAGCGGGTTATGAAAAGTTAAGGTAAATTTCTATTTTGGCCCTTTGGTTTGTGGTACGCAGCCAACCCTGAATTTAGGTCAGGCAGTATATTCCCGGTAGGTTTTGCTTCGCGTCATATTCAGCAGGTATCCAAATATTTTAGAAACCTGCGAAACCAATATTTCGAGTAAATCAATCCTAGGTTAGTTGTTAATATTTTTAAGTTTTTTGCGTATGAAAAGAAGCGGTTGAAGGCAATATATTTCCTGATTTATCAGTCGCTGATAGGCGGAGCAGGTACTATTATTTAACTAAACGGAAAATAAAGAAAGTTACTAATAGAACAGGTAGCGAGACAGCATTAAAATATTGCCCACTTCAGCTTTACGAATTTTAAATTTATTAATTAAAATTCCCGCCTTTTTAATTCCAGGATGCAAATGAAGAAAACGCTTTTGATTTACCTTTTTTACGGTGTCCTTTTCGCAGGTTGTACCACCAGTACCCTGGCGCCGGAGAAAAGGCAGAATAAAAGCCAGAGCCTGGCGGCTGATACTTATTTTACCAATCCCATTGCCGACGGCGCCGACCCGTGGGTTATTAAAAAAGGTAATTTTTATTATTCCTGCGGTTCTGGTTTGGGTGGTATTTATGTTTCCAAATCGGATAAATTAACGAAGCTGGGGGAGCGGGTTTCGGTTTGGCGGCCACCGGCTTCGGGCTGGAACCGGAGCAATATCTGGGCGCCCGAAATTCATTTTATGAACGGCCGGTGGTATATTTATTACGCGGCGGGCAGCAAGCCAGGTGGCCCATTTATTAACCAGCGGTCGGGCGTGCTGGAGTCGGTGAGCGATGATCCGTTTGGGCCTTACGAAGACAAAGCCATGCTCTATACCGGCGATAATATCCAGGATGCCGCTTCCGTGAAGTGGGCAATTGATTTAAGTCCCTTCCGGATGAACGGCCAATTATACGCCGTGTGGTCGGGTTGGGAAGAAAACGCCGCTACCGATAGAACGAAGCAGCATTTATACATTGCCCGCATGAGCAATCCCTATACTATCAGCAGCAACCGGGTAAAAATATCGTCGCCGACCGAAGCCTGGGAAACGGGCGGGGAACTGAATTTGAATGAGGGGCCGCAATTACTGCGGAAAAAAGAAAAGGCGTTTGTTATTTACTCCTGCCGCGAATCGTGGCTAAAAGAATACCGGTTGGCCCAATTAATGCTGGCTGATACCACTTTAAACCCAATGGAGCCCAGTAACTGGCAAAAGTCGGGGCCAATTTTTCAGGGAACTGAGCTGGTTTTTGGGGTAGGGCACTGCAGTTTTACCAAATCGCCGGATAATACTGAAGACTGGATTTATTACCACGCCAAAAAATCTACCACCCCTGGTTGGCAGCGCAATATACGGCTGCAGAAATTTACCTGGCATAAAGATGGGGCTCCCAATTTTGGCCAGCCCATTCCGGCAGGGGTGCCGGTTAAGCTGCCATCTGGCGAAAATGTAGCTGAATTAATGCCTAAATAAATAGGTGCGCAAGGTGTTTGGGGCAAAAAAGGATGAGAACGAATATAGGCTTTTACACCAGGAGAATATTAGCGGATAAGCAGAATCCGCCGGCCCGTCATTTAAGACCAAAAGGCGGTCCGTGGTTTAGGTTGCCTGGTTATTTGATATTACTCTGGCTCCTGGCAATTGGGGCTTGTCAGCCGAAAGGGCCGGTCCGGGAAAGGAGCCAGGCCGTTAACAGCAAGGAAACGGTGCCAACCTATACCAATCCAGTGCTGGCGCATAATTTCCCTGACCCCACCGTTATTAAAGCACCCGATGGTTTTTATTACGCTTACGGTACCAATTCGGAGGTGGCGGGCAAGGTGCAAAATATTCAGGTAGCCAAATCGGTAGACCTAGTAAACTGGGAAATGGTGGGCGATGCCTTGCCGCAAAAGCCCTCGTGGGCCGATACCGATTTCTGGGCGCCGCATGTTTTGTATGCCGAAGCTTTGAAAAAATACGTTTTGTTTTATTCCGGCGAATCAACCGATAAAGCTACCTGCAAGTGCTTAGGCATAGCTTTTGCCGATAATCCAACGGGCCCGTTCCGGTACAAAGGCACGCCGTTGCTTTGCGGCGAAGGCTTCGAAAATATTGATCCGATGGTTTACCAGGAACCCGGAAATGGCCGTAACTTATTTTACTGGGGATCCGGTTTCGAACCAATCCTGGTGCAGGAAATGACCGGCGACTGGACCGCCTTTAAGCCCGGAACAACTCCCAAACCGTTGGTATGGCCCGATAAAAACAAAAACTATAACCGGTTACTGGAAGGGGCCTGGCTCGATTACCACAACGGAAGATATTACCTGTATTACTCCGGCGATAATTGCTGCGGCGACAATGCCAACTACGCCGTAATGGTGGCCCGGGCCGATAATCCGGAGGGGCCTTTTACGACTTTAGGTGAAAGCAATGGCACCGGCAATAGCGTTATTCTGGAACGCAACGACCGCTGGATCGCACCGGGCCACCACTCGTTCGTTACCGATGCGGCCGGACAAAGCTGGATGGTGTACCATGCCATTGATGCCAACCAGCGCCAAAACGGCCGTAAAATGTTGCTGGATAAAATGGTATACCGGAACTCATGGCCCGTTATGGGCAATGGAACCCCGTCTGTGTCGGCCCAGCCGGCCCCGGCGCGGCATAAACCGGTTGGCAACAATATGAAAGATAAACCATAACGCACGCGAAAGCTGCTAAATCAAAAAAATATCAGTTAGTTGTATTACCTTATTCTTTTCCATATATCCACCAATTGTTCTATGAAAAAAATAATATTACCGTTGCTTTGCTTCATTACCTGGTCTTGCGGGATGAACAAATCTACTAATACGCAGCAGTCAACCGATGCTGCCAATCAGGCTGGGGCCGATAGTGCGGCCTCTCAGGTTACCTTTACCAATCCGGTGCTGCCCGGCGATTATGCCGATCCTTCGGTCGTGCGGGTGGGCGATGATTACTGGGCCACGGCTACTTCCTCAGAGTGGGCGCCTTTGTTCCCGATCCTACACTCTAAAAACCTGGTAGACTGGGAAACGGTGGGGCACGTGTTTCCGGAGAAGCCGCCCGGCTGGGCCGATGCGCATTTCTGGGCGCCCGAAATTTCTTATGACAATGGCAAATATTATATTTATTATACGGCCAATAAAAAAGGAGGAAACCTGTGCGTTGGGGTAGCCAGCGCTACCAACCCCACCGGGCCCTACACCGACCATGGGCCCCTGGTTTGCCAGGAGGCAGGTTCTATTGATGGGTACCAGATCCGGGACGAAAAAGGGGAACTTTACCTGATTTGGAAAGAGGACGGCAACAGCGTTAAAAAGCCAACGCCCATGTGGGGCCAGCGCATGAACGAAGAACGAACCGCTTTGTTGGGCGAAAAGTTTGAATTATTCCGTAATGACCCCAATACCTGGGAAGGGGGGCTGGTTGAAGGTGCCGCCCTGATGCGCCGGGGTGAATATTTCTATATGTTTTATGCCGGCGATGCCTGCTGCGGCCGGGGTTGTACTTACGGGGTGGGCGTAGCCCGGGCCAAAAACCTGCGCGGACCCTGGGAGAAGCATAGTGCCAACCCCATCATGAAACAGAACGACACCTGGAAATGTGCCGGCCACGGCTCGCTGGTAACCGATGCGCAGGGACGCGATTATTTTATGTACCACGCCTACAGCACCAAGGGAACGGTATACCCGGGCCGCCAGGGCCTGTTAGACCCTGTTCATTGGGGCGCCGACAACTGGCCGTATTTTAACGAAGGCGCTCCCAGCGTGACGGCAGCCGCCCCGCATCAGGAAAATGCCCCCGATGTATTGGATGTTGAAGATGAATTTAATACCAAAGCTCTGGCCCCCAGCTGGCAGTGGTCGGTAACAGGTGCGCCGCGCTTTACCTCCCAGAACGAGAGTAACGGCCGCCTGGTGCTCCAGGCTTCGCCGCAGAAAATAGGCAGCATGCTGGGGCAACGCACTAAGGTTGCCGACTATACCGCCACCACCGCCCTCGATGCCCAGGCTTTGCCGAAAGGCACTGTGGCCAGCCTTACCGCCATCGGCGACCCGGATAATGCTATGGGTATCGGCCTGAGTGACGGTGAAATATTGCTCTGGACCACCAAAGGAAATAAAACCAATACCGTTGCCCGCACCGCGGCGCCCAAAACCGGCATGGTTTACTTCCGGCTGGCCACCCAGGCCGGCGACAAAATGCTGTTTTCCTGGAGCTCCGACGGCAAGCAATGGAACCCCCTGCAGCATAACCAAACCCTCGATGCTTCTTACCTGCCACCCTGGGACCGGGGCATACGCGTAGGCCTGACGGCCAAAGGTCCGGCCAGTGCTTCCGCCACTTTCGATTGGTTCCGGTTAACGCACGGCAGCTAGAAAAGCCAATATTCTTTTAGCCTGATGAAGAGGCGATAAAGAAGAATCAGATTTAATAAATAAAAAAGGAGGCTGTGTTTGATTACACAGCCTCCTTTTTTATTTATTAAATATTGAGTTTAGTAAGCGGCTGTAAACCGCCGGCGGATATGTTGCGAATTTTCCAGTTCATCGACCAGGGCAATAGCAGTGTCTTCTACCGAGCAAATGCTTCTGCCATTGGCATCAAAAACCGGGTTTTCTAAATTAGTCCGGTAAGTGCCGGTGCGCGTGCCGGAGGTTCCCGGGTGCATTTCGATGGCGGGGCTAAAAAAGGTCCAGTCCAGTTCCTGCTCCTGTTTTAGAATATTCAGGTAATCGCGGGCGGCCGAAGCGCCGGTTTTGTATTCTGCTGGAAAGTGGGGCGTATCAATTAATTGGGTATCCTGGTCAACGTACAAACTGCCGGCACCGCCTACCACAATTAATCTTTTTACGCCGGCCTTCTTAACACCCGCCTGAATGGCCTGCGAGCCAGCTAAAAATTCGTTGTACAGGTTGGGGTTGGTCCAGCCAGCGTTGTAAGCGCTGATTACGGCATCTGCACCTTTTGCCTGCTCGGCCACTTGTTCGGCCTGTAAAGCATCCGTAGCAACTATTGTTACTTTTTCATTGGGCGTGGATACTTTCTCCGGATGACGCACCAGTACTTTTACTTCGTGGCCGCGGTTCGTTAATTCATTCAGGAGGGCAGAGCCTACAAAGCCAGCGCCGATTAATGCTACTTTCATGTTTTTTAATTTAAGATTAGGGTTAATAAATTCTGAATATTTAGGTTTAATCTGTAATAGACATTCTTACAGTTATAAGTAAAAAAATTAGCTGAACCGGTTGGTAAAATCCGCCAAGGTTTGTGATCCCAGTTGCTGGATTAAGGCTTCTTCGGCACTTGAATATAAACTTTCGATATGGGTATTTATTTGCTTTCCGATCGGGCAAGCTGGGTTAGGGGTATTAGATCGGCCTAATAAAGTAGTCGGCCGGACAGCTTGGTAAATATCCGAAAGCAGAATCTTAGTACTGGGTTTCGCCAGGGTACTTCCTCCGTTCTTGCCTTCCTTGCTCAGAATAAGCCCATGGTTTTGCAAGTTTCTAATTTCTTTGCGCACCAAAACCGGATTAATATTAATACTGCCGGCAATATACGCCGACGATAATAATTCCGGCTCCTGCTTAGCCAGTAAGGTAAGAATGTGTAGCGCCGTGGCAAATCGTCCGTTAGTCATACTGTAATATTATTTATTACAGTACAAAGTAAGCCGGATTTAAGTTCAGAACCAAAGAAGGAGATAAATTTATTAAATCAAATGCCTGTTTGTTGCCCTTTATTTTCTAAGGAAGAAAGAATTCAAACAGCACCGCGTAATGCTGTCGCTACTATTTGGAGTAAAGGCAAAAAAAATTAAACAGTGGAGTGGAAGATATAACCAATCTAAAATTGTTTCGGATACAGAACGAATAGTAATTTCGTGCCTTGCGCAACAAATATAGTTTGCCATACCGCCTTAAATATTCTGGGTTGCTGATTGTACTAAATCTGCTTCTCTCTTTTTGTAAAAATCCGAAAGCCGAAGGTTGGCCGTTCAGGTGAATCAGGAGGGAATACTGGAGGGGGTGTTAGGAGCGGGGGATCTG
>JAQBNV010000633.1 GCA_028288395.1 Adhaeribacter sp.
AATTTGCTTATCTGGGGTTGAATTTTCGAAGGGCTGATGGGTTACCGATAAGGTTGTATCGAAGGCAGAATATTAAAGACACTATGATATAAAAGTATAACGAACACCATTAGCTTCATTCGGAAAAGATTATTTTGAGCTAATTACCGTGGCCATTACCCTTGGCTGGTGTGCTGTTTTCCCCAGTACCCATTCGCCCACGGCCAGCCCTTGGGTACGACCATGATCGATGGCATCCATAAAGTGAATCCCGCCATAAAAACGGGAGATTCCGGCTTCAATGGCGGCTTCCTGAAACGAATTGAATTTCCGGGCCGGCAGACCAAAGCGCATTTCGACCGTATCGGTATATTTGAAATTATCGCCAAAATAATGCGTTAAAACGACGGCTGCCGCCGCCGATATAGTAGAATGGCCGCTCAGGTATTCCGGAAAAGGTGGCGTTTGCAGCAAGGGTTTCCAGCTGGGATCGATGTAGCGCCGGATAGCAGTTTCGGGACGGATGCGATTGCTCCGGAATTTTTCGTCCCAGCAGGAAATGAAGCCGTCCATCAGCGAAATAGCCACGAGCGTATTAATTTTCATCGCTTTCGGGAAGTTTACATCTGCTTGCTGGCAGGCAATGCCGGTAATGCCTAACCAATGCGCTCCCGGCGATATTTTCTTTGTGCCAACCATCAGGTGACCATTGTCTTGTAAGGCGAAAGGGTTGCAGTCCCAGAATGCGGCAATCTCCTGGTGCTCCTTTGGCAAATCAACCCCTTCTTTATAAACTTCGTGCATGAGTTGGTAAAAGGGCGTGTTCTTTTGTTTAGAAAAAGCTACGGGCGGGACTGGTTTAAACTGGATGCAGGTATCAAGCGTAAAAGCGCGTAACGTATTAAAGTAAGGCTCAACCGGGGCAAAAAAGCCGGGTGGCGTCGGATACCAGTTACCTTCCTGGTTAGAAGGCGAGTAACGCGGGAAATTACTGATACGGTTGTATTTATCGGCTTTGGCGTAAGCCAGTATATTTTTACTGACGGCCTGCGCATAACTTAACGAATTGGTGATAACGGCTTCTGAAAGCCCGGCCTGTCGGCAGGAATCCAGGAATTGCTGTTGATATTTGTCGAGCAGGGACCCGGAAGGCTGCATTTTTTTGGCTGTTTCCAGCATGGCCAGCAACGCGCTTAACTGGTAATTATAGCCGTTAATAGCTACTGGCCTTTCTATCCGGGGATATTTATTTAACAATCCGTGCATACTGCGGTAAGTACTATCGTTTTGCGATACTACTTCGTAGCCGGCCAGGCAGGCGTAAGAAAAAAAGCGGGCGGCTAGGGGCGGATTGGTAACATCGTTGACCATCAGGTCGGTCATTTCCGAAATGATCTGGCTGATGTGGCCGCTGTTAAACCTGATTTCCGCTTCTGGTTTGGACCCGCTGCAGGCAAAAACCAGGAGTGTTAATAGAAATGACACTAGTTTTCTCATTTTTTACTTACCTTATAGGCTTTAATGGGTTGCTGATTGAAGCCCAGCAGCCAGGTATTATTTATATTTAGGATACTTCTTACATCCCCTTTTAAGCGCAGCCCGGATTGGGTTTGGGGCACATACGTAAACTGACCTTTGCCATCGCCCTTCAACAAAGTACCGTAGCTGGCATCGTACTTGCCAAAGCGTAGCCGCGCCTGGTTCTGGTTGCCAGCCAGGAGTAAATCCAGCTGCCCATCCTGGTCATAGTCCAGGGCCACCAAAGCGTATACCGGCGAAAACTGCACCGCCAGCGGCAAGGCTTTTTCTTTAAACTTTCCATTGGCGCCTCCTTCAAAATAACTCGTGCGCAGGTTATTAGCCGACAAGTGCGCGGCTCCTTTTAGTTCCGCCGGGGTAAAGATATCGGTCAGGGTCGCCTCGGCATAGCTCTTGTAATCCGGAAAACGCGTTCGCATGATGCTTACCTGGTCTAGTAGCTCGTCGCGCGTCACGTAGGGGTAAGACTTGCCCTGCATGTAAAAACACAGGATGGGGTCTACCGAGCCGTTCTCATCAAAATCTTTGTAGTACAGCTCAGCGGGTTGTTTCTCGCTAACCTGGCACTGAGAGTTCAAGCCTAAATTACCAATAATTAAATCAGCCCGGTGGTCCTGGTTAAAATCCCCTATTAAGAGCTTGTTCCACCAGCCCCGCTGTTCTTGGGTAAAGTAGCTTTTGGTATTTTGCTGGAGTTTACCGTTCGTGTTACTGAATACGGTAACGGGCATCCATTCGCCGACAACAATGAGTTCAACTTTTCTGTCGCCGTTCAAATCGTGCCAAGCGGCATCGGTTACCAGGCCCAGGCGCTGTAAAGCCGGGGCTATCGTCGCTGTGGCATCCCGGAACTTACCGGTGCCATTGTTCAAAAGTAAATAACTGCGGGGCGTTTCGGGATACCGGCCTGGAATTACCCGGCCGCCGAGAAATAAATCTAGAAAGCCATCACCGTTTACATCACTGGCCCGCACGCAACTGGTACTGGTCAGCATAGAGGGCAACGCATCAACCTTTTTCGTAAAGTTGCCTTTGCCATCCCCCACATACAGGCGGTCCTGCAACAAAGCATCTTCGGGCAGATAATGGCCGTACCCACCGCTGGTAACATACAAATCTAACAGCTTATCGCCGTTCACATCTAAAAACAAAGCATCGGTGTCGTCGCTGTCTTTATCCACGGCAAAGGCCGGATTGGCTTTGGGTACGAAGGAGCCGTTTCGTGCCTGTAAATACAAGGTGGCGGGCTGGCCTTGGCCGCCCCCGGCAAATACATCGGCCAAGCCATCCCCGTTTACATCGGCTTTTACCAGGCAAGGTCCGGCGAAAGATTGCGGATTGACCAGCAAGGGCTGCCGCTTGAAATCATTTACGGGATTAGCCTGGTGCGTAAACTTTACTGGCGAGTTAACCTCGGTAAACAGCGGCGCTGGTTTATTCTTTGGCAGGTATTTCTGCGTGGCAGCGGTTTGCTTTAGGGTAAGCACCTGATTAACTTTTATTTGCCGGAGCCGTTGCATTTGGCCGTTTGGCCACACTACCTGCAAAGAATCTACCTGGGCCTCGGTGCCCAGGCCAAAATGCAGCACCGGCGATACGCTGGATTGGTAGCCCCGCGTGGGGATTTGTTCTAAATATTGCTGGTTGCCTTTAGCATATATCGTTACTTTAGCGCCAAAGCCACCGGTGTTCATGCCGGCTCCTTGGAGTTTTATTTGCAGGTAATGGTGTTTCAATTGCTTTTCACTCTGATTCTGGTAAATAAAAGCGGGCTGGTTTATGTTGTTTACCACCAAATCCAAATCGCCGTCGTTGTCTAAATCGGTGTAAGCGGCGCCATTGCTGTTGGAGGCCGTGTTTATTCCCCAGGCAGCCCCCTGGTTGGCAAAAGTTAAGTCGCCCTTGTTCTTATATATATAATTTACTACGTTCGAGGAGGGCATTTGATGTACCAGATCCAAAACATCCGTCCGTTGCAACCGCCCGCCTTTTTGCTGCGCATAGGTATTAGAATATTTTACAAAATCCTGGTTGGTAAAATCACGAACCACGCCATTGGTGACAAAAAGGTCTTTCCAGCCATCGTTGTCGTAATCGGCAAAGAGCGGTGCCCAGCTCCAATCAGTGTTGGCAATCCCGGCCAGTTGTCCTATTTCACTGAAAGTGCCGTCGCCGTTGTTTACCTGCAGCATGTTGCGCATGTACTGGTAATGAAACCCCAACCGCAGAAAAAGATCAAAGTGTTCGTAGTTATCCGGCGAGAATAACAATTTTTGGCGCCGGTTATCTTCCGGCAGCATATCCAGGGTATAAATATCTGGTCGCCCATCATTGTTAATATCGGCTATATCGTTACCCATTGAAAACTGCGAGGTATGCCTCAGGCTATTTTGCAGCTGGTTCGTGAAAGTGCCGTTCTTATTATTTATATACAGGAAATCCGGTACGGTGTAGTCATTAGATACATAAATATCCGGCCAGCCATCCTGGTTAATATCGGCTATGCCAGTACCCAAACCATACGTCAGGGCCGAACTGTGTAAGCCTGCTTTTTCGGTTATATTTTTAAAATAACCTTTTTCATTCCGGAATAAGCGGACACCAATTTGCGAATCAGCTTGTTTTAACATTTGGGCGGTGGTAATCTCATCCAAAATTGGCGAAGGATTCGGGTTGTGGTTCAGGAGAAATAAATCCAGATCTCCATCCCGGTCATAATCTAAGAAACTGGCGTGGGTACTATATGCCGCTTCTGCTAAACCAAATTGGGCAGCCTGTTCCGTAAAACGAGGTATTCCGTTTGCATCGGCTCCCTGGTTAATAAATAATTGGGGTGTTCGTTTTGCGGCGGATAGTTTACCGGAGTAACAAACAAATATATCTAAGCGCTTATCGCCATTAATATCTACCAGGGTTACGCCCGTTTTCCAGGGACCTTCCCGGCCGGATACTCCCGCTTCAGCCGTAATATCAGCAAACTGCAGGTTACCCTTATTCAGGTATAACTGATTAGGGCCCATGTTGCTGGTAAAATAAATATCTTCCAACCCATCGTCATTCAGGTCTCCTGCCGCTACGCCACCTCCATTGTAAAAATATTCATATACCAGCACATTGGTGTTCAGGCCTTCCGTGAGGTTGTTGGCGAACCGGACGCCGGTTTTTTCCGGCGATAATAAAACAAAAAGTGGATTTGCCGGGACAGCGGAAGCTGCTTTTTTTTCCCCGGAGGGGCGCTGTTGACAAGCGAAAATGAATAGGATGAGAGCTGCCAGCAAAGGCCAGGAGCTATATTTGAAGCTTAACAAATTGAGAAAATTAGGAATATGCCGAAAAGAAAAAATCTATGCCGGAAACAACCGACATAGATTTTAAATATAAGAATAAATAAGATTAATATCCAGGATTCTGCACCAGTTTAGTATTCCGGTTCATTTCGTCGCGGTGAATAGGCAAGAAATACATCTTATCATTCCAGGAACGGTTTTCCTTACCTGGGTCAATGTTAAATACAGAATAGGAATAATCGTAATTATTTGGATCGTATTTGTAAGTTGTTACGTTTTTACCCGGCTTCAATGTGCCAAAAATAGTAATCCCGTTTGCTTTGCGGGCTAAAGTAGTAGGAGCAATCATCCAGCGGCGGGCATCGTGGTAGCGCTGTTCTTCAAATACCATTTCTACCCGGCGTTCGTTCCGGTACCGTTGCCGTAAGGCATCGCCGCTTTCCGTAATAGCAGGCATACCCGCCCGGAAACGCACTTTGTTTAACCAGTTTTTCGCTTCCACATCCTGATTTAACTCAATACAAGCCTCTACATAGTTCAACAAAGCCTCGGTGTACCGGAAGAATGGCCAAGGCACCTGCTGCCACGTATTCTGGTCTACAATAGCCGGATTCGGATCGGTAAACTTGCGCATATAATAGCCGGTGTAGCTGCCATTCCAGTCTTCGATAGAACTCTTGCGAGTATCCAGCCCAAAATGAATTACTTTATTGCCGCCATTCATCACTTCATAGCTGCCAGTCTGAATCTGGTTAGATGGATCTTTAGCTTTACCGGCAGAGGTACGAGGTTT
>JAQBNV010000647.1 GCA_028288395.1 Adhaeribacter sp.
TTTCACTCTGATTCTGGTAAATAAAAGCGGGCTGGTTTATGTTGTTTACCACCAAATCCAAATCGCCGTCGTTGTCTAAATCGGTGTAAGCGGCGCCCTTGCTGTTGGAGGCCGTGTTTATTCCCCAGGCAGCCCCCTGGTTGGCAAAAGTTAAGTCGCCCTTGTTCTTATATATATAATTCACCACGTTCGAAGAGGGCATTTTGTCTAACAGTGCTTTAACATCCGGTGGCCCTCCTTGCTGGTACAGGCTTTGCATATAAGAACTCCTGTATTTGATAAAGTCAAGATTGGTGAAATCGCGCAGAAAGCCATTAGTGACAAAAAGGTCTTTCCAGCCATCGTTGTCGTAATCGCCAAAGAGCGGTGCCCAGCTCCAATCAGTGTTAGCAACGCCGGCCAGTTGCCCTATTTCACTGAAAGTGCCATTGCCGTTGTTTACCTGCAGCATGTTGCGCATGTACTGGTAATGAAACCCCAACCGCAGAAAAAGATCAAAGTGTTCGTAGTTATCCGGCGAGAATAATAATTTTTGCCGGCGGTTATCCTCCGGCAGCATATCCAAAGTATAAATATCCGGCCGCCCATCATTATTAATATCTGCCAGGTCGTTACCCATCGAATAAATAGGAGTATGGCCGATGCCAGCCGAAAGCTTATCGCTAAAGGTGCCGTTGCCATTATTAATATAAAGGTAGTCGGGGGCAGAATAGTCATTAGAAACATAAATATCCGGCCAGCCATCGCTGTTTACATCCGCAATGCCAGCGCCTAAACCATACGTCAGGGCCGAACGATGGAAGCCCGCCTTATCCGACACATCGGTAAAACGGCCATTATCGTTGCGGTATAGCTTTACCCGCATCGTTGGCTCGGTACTTTTAAGTATTTCCTTAAAAGCCACGTCATCGAGGTTTCGGAACAAGGTTGGGTTATGGTTAAGCAGAAACATATCCAGATCCTGATCCCGATCGTAATCGAAGAAGCTGGCATGGGTGCTAAAAGCGGAATCAGCCAGCCCAAATTCCTTTGCCTGATCTAAAAATGTAGGTATCCCTTGTGCATCTGGTCCCTGGTTTATGAATAATTGATTTATTCTGCTTTCGGCGGGCATATTACCCGAATAACAAACGTAAATATCCAGCAGGCTATCGCCATTTACGTCAGCCATGGTCACACCAGTTTTCCAGGCATATTCCTTGCCGGCTACCCGGGCCGGTTGGGTAATGTCCCGGAACCGCATATTCCCTTCGTTCAGGTACAGGCGGTTAGGTGTCATATTCCCGGTAAAGTAAATATCCTCTAACCCATCATTATTTATATCGCCTACAGCAACGCCGCCCCCGTTGTAAAAATATTGATAGGTTAATACATTACCTGTAGCACTTTCTGTTAAAGTGTTGCTGAAATTAACATTTGTTTTTTCAGGAGCTAATAAAGAGAATAAAGTTTCGGTAGGCACCGCCTGCGTTACTTCTTTTTTCGCCTTGTTTTTACAACCAGGCAGTATCGCAACAACTGCTACCATCGTAAATATTATTGTAATACGAATTGAGAACATTAATCTTAATTAATAGAATATAAAAATAGTTAATCTCATACATAACTCCGTCCCGGTATTTATAATCATTAGGATAAGCGCATTAGTTCCCTTGGTTTACCTGTCTTTCCAAAGTCGCTTTTCACATCGCTCTTAATTATATCGGTTTGTTGTCAAAAATGAGAACTAGAGCGAAAACTAGTATATTATTTCTAAAATGCTAAACGCAGCTACCTTGTTTTGCCATCTTAAGCCCGACTAAAAAGAGAGGGATATTCAAAGCTTAGATTGCTGAATTTGTAACAAAGAAGGCTCTTTGTTTGAAGCTATTCAGGGGATGAAACAATATCTTGAAAAAATGTGATATAATTGTATGTTTTAATAAAATTATGCGAAGCGATATCTGTAAAATGTTATAAAATCCTTATAGTCCTCTAGTAGTAGTTCTTCGTTTTATTAAAAGATTATGCCGAAGAAATTTAAAAGTGAATATATCGCTTCAAAATTATCATTTACAGGGTGCTTTTAACATTAAACACCCTTATTTAGCTTTAAAACTTTAGTTAGTTAACATTTCATCCCTATAATTAAAACATTTGAAGACTTAAGATTAACAGAAGGTACCTACATTTATAATACTGGAAGGTAGATATAGTGAAAAAATAGTTGGTACAAGCGAAACCTTTTTTACGACTGCGGGATTATTGATAATGATTTCAGTCCGGGAGATAATGTAAGGGTTTTGTTGAGTGTTAAAATAATTCAATAATCTATAATGTTATCGCAGGGTCTTTTTATAAGTTAGAATTTAAGAGCAGTACGGAGCAGCGGAAAGGGTGGTAACGCATAAAAGGTATTTGGCAGTTCACAGATAGCTAAAGAGAAATCTTCCCCAGATATACAGTTATTAAGATTCAAGTACGGCATATTTTATTTGGTTAAAACCGGCTAATAATCAACTAGGCTCTGACTGTAAGAAGAAGATAAAGTTTAAAAGAATTATTTGGATTTAATGCTATGAATGATGCCTTGGTTTAACACTTTTAAACACCGGGGTAAAAGCCCAAACAGTGCAATGATTAATTAAAAGAGAAATAAAAATAATTTTAAACCCTTAAAATGGACGAGTAGAATACCGAATAAAAGCGACCCGATAATTAATGAACACACAGATTAAAATTTACCACTTAATTTAATTTTTTTATGATTAAAAACATGTACCCAGATAAAGGTTATCTAAAAAGTA
>JAQBNV010000659.1 GCA_028288395.1 Adhaeribacter sp.
CAAATCGGTGAAGTAACTTCAGGCACCCAATCTCCTTCGCTGGGCAAAGGCGTAGGATTAGGTTACGTACAAACCATTTTCAGTCAGCCCGGTACCGAAATATTTATTAAAGTCCGGAATAAATTAATCAAAGCACATATTGTGAAACTGCCTTTTTATAAGGGATAATTTGGTTTGACGTTTTTGCCAAACTTATGATCAACCCAGAATATTCGCCCGGTGGCCGGTTCCTACCTTTTAACTGACCCGAAGTGATGGAAAATATTGCCAATGGTTGTTGATTTTCATCAGGGTGCGTTATCCTAATTTAAAATAGATTTAAGTATATTATTTATAAACCGTTTATGGTTTACCGGCCATAAGCAACAAGCCTAAAAGATGCCTTCAATTGATGTTTGTTATAGCCCGGAGCTGCTCCACTTGTATAATTTAAAGGGGAAAGTGGCCGTAGTGGTGGATGTGTTGCGGGCTACTTCCTCTATGGTAACTGCTTTTGCTCACGGCATCGAGAAAATTATTCCGGTGAGTACCCTGGACGATTGCCAGAACCTGAAACAAGCGGGTTTCCTGACGGCCGCCGAACGCGATGGCCGCAAAGCCGAAGGTTTTGACCTAGGCAACTCGCCGTTTAGTTACATGGATGCGAGTATTCAAGGCAAAACTTTAGTTATGACAACCACCAATGGCACCCACGCCATCCGGTTATCGGTGGCCGCTGATAAAGTGCTGGCCGGCGCCTTCCTGAATATTGGCAAAGTAGCCGAATTTGTGGCCGCAGAGGGGAAAGATGTGGTGGTGGTTTGTGCCGGCTGGAAAGGCGATTTTAACCTCGAAGATACGCTTTTTGCCGGCGCCCTCGCCGAACGTTTAAAAGATAGTTTCGCGCCCGCCAACGATTCTACTTTAGCGGCCCAGCATCTGTACCGCCTCGCCAAACCCGATGTAATGGGTTTCCTGGCAAACTCCTCGCACGTAAAGCGCCTGCAAAACCTGAATATTACCGACGATATAATTTATTGCCTCCAGGAAGATGTGTACGATGTGGTACCGGTTTTAGCCGGAGATTGCCTGGTACCGTTAAATAAAGCGGCGGCAAAGTAGCTTATTTCAGTTTTTCGTTTTGTTGGTGCCGGTCACGGTCACGGTTAGATTTCTTTTGCAGATTGTTTTCCAGGGCCTGGGTCAAATCTATCCCGGTTTGGTTAGCCAGGCAAATCAGGACAAATAATACATCGGCCAGTTCGTCGCCCAGGTTTTTGCCTTCGTCGGTTTTCTTAAATGACTGCTCCCCGTATTGCCGGGAAATAATCCGCGCCACTTCTCCTACCTCTTCCGTCAGGATGGCCATATTGGTGAGTTCGTTAAAATAACGGACGCCGTTTTCTTTAATCCAATTATCTATTGTTTTCTGCGCTTCTTCTATGGTCATTTGTTGGTTGTCAGTTATTAACGGTTTGTGGTTTATTGTTGCCGGAGAAATACCCATAAAAGAGAAAAACATTTAAGTAGGTTGGATATTCATCAAACGCAAAAAACAAAATATTTAATATTTATAAAGGCCGAACAAGCCCCAATTTAGCTCACCTACAATCAGCAACCAATAATCAACAACCAACAATCATTTTATTCCCGGTTTTTAGAATCGATGATAATGGTAACGGGACCGTCATTTAGGAGGCTTACCTGCATATCCGCCCCGAAAATACCTGTTTGGATGGGTTTTCCTAAATCCGAGGATAAAACCTGGATAAACCGTTCGTAAAGCGGAATGGCTATTTCGGGGGAGGCTGCGCTAATATAGGAGGGACGGTTGCCTTTTTTTGTGCTGGCGTGAAGCGTAAACTGGCTGATAAGCAAGATATTCCCGTTTACGTCCAGCAGGCTTTTGTTCATTTTTCCGGCTTCGTCACTGAATATGCGCAACTGTACGGTTTTTCGGGATAGCCACCGCAAATCTTCTTCCGAATCGTCGGGGCCAATGCCTGCCAGCAACAATAGTCCTTCGGCAATGGCGCCCGCAACTTCCCCGGCGATGGTTACTGAGGCATTTGTTACCCGTTGGATGACCAGTTTCATAAATATTTATAAACCATTTAATATTTAATCCTTTTAACCGCTGGCGCAGAAATAGGAGCCGAAAGGTATATAAAAGTATAGGATCCCGAAGCAAACCGTCCCATTATTTTACCAGCGTTTTCGCCATTAACAATTTTATCTGCTTCTTTAAAACCTGCAAGGTTAAATTTTTAAAAAAGAATATCTTTAGTTAATTTAATTATTTTTGCGGCCTACTTATTCTGTTGGATGCCGAAGAAACTACTATTTTATTCTTTTGGATTATTGCTGCTGGTAGTAGCCGGTATGTACGGTTTTACCAAGTGGACGGAATCGAGAGAAAAGGTTAACCTGTGGACATTGGTGCCCGAAGATGCCGTTTTTGTGGTTGAATCGACGGCGCACGACAGTTTACTGCAACAGATTAAAGAATCGGAGTTGTGGAATAATATCTCCTCGGTGCGGGCGGTGGAAGCCATCGCCGAAAATATTGCCCAACTCGATAGCCTTTCGGGCGGGCGAAAAGACGGGGCTTCGCGGTTTCTCAAGCGCAAGAATATCCTGACTTCGGTGCACGTGGTAAGTGAAACCGATTTTGATTTTGTCTTTTATATTCCGGTAAATACTGTGGGCGAACACCGGTTTATCCGGACTCTGGTAGATAATATTGGCAAAAGCCCGGTTTTTGACGAAACCACCCAGGAGTACCAGCAAATATTAATTTACCACCTCACCAATACCCTAAACGGCGATACTTTCTCTTATTTTACTTTCCATAATAACCTGGTAGTAAGCGCAAACCCGGAGTTAATAAAAGAAATTATCCGTAAGATAAACCGGGGGCAACTGGCCTCGCCGGCTGTCGAATACGAAAGCATCAATTATTTAACCCAGCCTGAAGTTTTTGCGCACGTATTTATTAATTACCGGCATGTTCCGCCTTTTTTGAATATTTTTCTGGAAGATGCGCTGGCGCCCGATATAAACTACTTGGCAAGTTTGTGTCGGAGCAGCATGTTGGGTTTAAAGCACCAGCGTGGTAAAATATTCCTGAATGGTTTTTCAAACCCCGAGCCGCTCGCCGAATCGTTTTATAACCGGTTAAAAGATCAGCCGCCCCAACCTTTTGCCCTGCGCAACTACCTGCCTACCCGTACGGCTTTGCTCTTAGCTTTTGGCCTGGATCGCCTGACTGGTTTTAAACAAATAACGGCGGAAGATAAAAATATCTCCTGGCCGGCTCGCCAGATAATCCTGGCGGATAGTCTCCTCCGGACTTTCCGCCAGGAACTGGCAATTAGTTATTTAACCGCCCCTAACAACAGTGGCCAGGTCGAAAAAGTACTTTTTGTGCAGACCGGAAATCCTGCTGTTACCACCACGATGCTGAACAGTATTATAAAAGAAGGCTCCGCCGGTGGTACGGGCACAGAGGTGTATGGCGTGCACACAATAAAGCAGATCCCGGTTTCACAGTTGCCCTTGCTGCTATTTGGGTCAGTTGCCCGCGGTTTCGAGGAATGTTATGCGGTTCAGGTTGATAATTATGTATTGTTCGGCAAGAGTGTTTCGGCCTTGCGGCAGGTACTAACCGACATTCAACAGGGCAACGTTTGGGCAAATAACGAGCGCCTGAAAGTTTTCCTGGAAAATACCCAGCAGGAAACTAACTTCAGTCTGTATCTGGATACGGATTTGGTGTGGCAGACCTTACGGATGCACGTGCGCGAAAAACAAAAATCCAGTTTGCTCCGCCACGAAACCCTTTTTAAATATTTCAATCAATGGGCGCTTCAGTTCAGCCGCCAGGAAGATCAATATTATACCAGCCTGGTAGTTACCCACCCGGTTGCCACCACCGATACCAGCCGGAATGTAGTAGAAACCTTTAAAGTACAGTATAAAGCTGCTTTTAAAAATGAATTGCCGGCCGCACCCTTCCTGATAGATAGAAATATAGGCGGCGCTGTCCGGTTACTGGTACAAGACTCGGCTTTGGTTTTGCACGCGTTACGGGATAATGGCCAGACAGCCTGGTCCGATTCGTTGTCGGCTGCCGTTCTCAATCCCATATACCCGGTAAATTTTGGCCAGGACAAACGGGTGAAGTATTTGTACGCGACCCGTAATATTATTCATTGCCTCGACCAAAATGGAAGAGAAGTAGAAAATTTTCCTTTTAACCTTCCCGATACGGTACAAGTGCAGCGGCTAACGGTTCTGAATCCGGGTGCCGAAAACAATTATTTTTTGCTGGTACACGACCAACGCGGAGATTTATTTATGTTTGATACCGTGGGTAATTTGCAGCCCGGCTGGGATGCGAAGCAAACGGGTAGCCCGCTGGCCGCTGCGCCGCAATATTTCGAGGTAAATGGACGGGAGGTTA
>JAQBNV010000119.1 GCA_028288395.1 Adhaeribacter sp.
TGCTGGTAAATGGTGTGCTAACGGCTATTCCGATTGTGTGGTATAATAATGATTACAACCTGGGTGTGCGGTTAACTACCATTCCCATTGAAGATACCATGTACTCGATGCTAATGTTGCTGTTAACCATCACAGCTTATGAATTTTTGAAGCGAAGAAAGCGAAAACAAAAAAATACTTTAGTGGTTTAACCTGTATGTATAACCTCCGCGTACAAATCGATCCAAATTCCGGCTTCTGCTTCGGCGTTATTTACGCCATCCAGATGGCAGAAGATATTCTGGATGAGCAGGGCTATTTGTACTGTCTGGGCGATATTGTCCATAACGATGAGGAAGTAGAGCGGCTGGAGAAAAGGGGGCTGCGCATTATTGATTACGAAACGTACCGCGGGTTAAAAAACGAGCATGTGCTTATCCGGGCCCACGGGGAGCCGCCTGCTACTTACCAGGTAGCCCTGGAAAACAACCTGAACCTGATCGATGCCTCCTGCCCGGTGGTATTAAAGCTGCAAAACAGGATTAAAACTTCTTACGACAAACAGGAAAAAATTTATATCTACGGGAAGCACGGTCATGCCGAGGTGAAAGGCTTATTGGGGCAGACCAACGATAAAGCGGTGGTGTTCGAAAATATTGACGAACTGCTGCAACACGATTTGCCGCCCAATATTACCCTGTATAGCCAAACTACCAAAAGCACTGATAATTTTTATAAAATAAAAAATTACCTCGAAGAAAAGGGCTACGTAGTAGAGGCCAACGATACCATCTGCCGGCAGGTATCTAACCGCGATAAAGATTTGCGCAAGTTCGCGGGCCGGTTCGATAAAATTGTTTTTGTTTCGGGTACCAAATCTTCCAACGGCAAGGTGCTTTACCAGGTCTGCAAAGATACCAACCCCAACACGTATTTTGTTTCGAAGGTTGAAGAGCTTTCGCCGGCCATGTTTTCGCCCGGCGATTCGGTGGGGATTTGTGGGGCTACTTCCACGCCCATGTGGCTAATGGAAAACGTACGGCATGCGTTGCTGGCGTATTAACTTCCTAAACCTGAAATATTGGGTTTAATGGAAAATCAATGCAAACCCAATTGCTCCGAAGAAGGTTTTATGGCTCTAAACAAAAAGAATGAAATATTTATTCTTTTTGTTTAGAGCCAAAGGGTTGCTATATATTTAAAGAATGAATTTTTTGCAAAAACATAAAGGTGTTCTCATTGCAGCCTTGGTTATTTTAAGCTGGTCGCTGAGCCTCTGGTTTTTGCTGCATTTCCCGATAAATTTATTTTCGCCAGCACCTTACCTGTTAATGCTGGTGCAAACCCACTTGTATACCGGCCTGTTTATCACCGCCCACGATGCCATGCACGGCGTAGTTTCCCGGAACAAAAAAGTAAATAGAGCGATTGGTACCTTAGCGGCCGGCTTATTCGCTTATAACAATTTTAACCGTTTGCTGCCCCGGCACCATGCCCACCACCATCACGTAGCCACCGCACAGGATCCGGATTATCACGGTGGCAACTTCTTTGCCTGGTACTACAGTTTTCTTAAAAATTATATTACCTGGCAGCAACTGGTGTTAATGGCCATTACCTTTAACCTGCTGAAGCTGGTTTTTCCGGCCGAAAATGTAATACTGTTCTGGATGATACCGGCTATCCTGGCTACTTTTCAGTTGTTTTATTTTGGAACCTACCTGCCGCACCGCGGGGAACATACTGCTGATAATGAACATAAATCCCATACCCAAGGCCGCAATCATGCTTGGGCTTTTATCAGTTGCTACTTTTTTGGCTATCATTACGAACACCACGACAAGCCTTACGTGCCCTGGTGGCAACTCTACAAAGAAAAAAAGTAAGGCCAATCCAAATTTTAACATCAGCCGGATGGTTATTCATGGGCCTCCGGATACGTTATTTGCCGGCAGTTCAAATCCGTAATTCCGCTTTCTGTTTAAATAAAAACAGCTGATTTTTATACCCTAATTCCGGCATTGGTCCAGGTTGTTCGGGTCTTTATTCCATTAGTCTCCCTTTTCCGTTCTCCTTCCTCCACTTTCTCCCACTTTTAACAGCCTTCCCTTTGGCCGATAAAGGAATAATGGCAATAATTGATATAAGTAAGTGATTATCAAAGATATAATTGAATGCGTATTCTTTTGATCCAACTTAATGTCTGTATAACACCGTGGGTATATTTTTAAAATTGGTGGGTAAAGTGTGGATAATGTGTATAAGTGGGGTTGATAACCATAATTTATCCACAAAGTGGTAAAAAGTGGGAGAACGAGGTTGACTTAGTTTTTCTAATCCGTATTTTTGTTTACTCCGAAATTTACCAGGAGTCTTAGTCATTCAATATGAACTTTCTTTCCGGCGAATACGAGTGCAAGCTAGACCCGAAAGGAAGGTTGGTTTTACCTGCGAAGATAAAAGCCAACCTGCCCGAGGAATCTGGTAACCAGGTGGTGCTCACCCGGGGGTTTGAGCCGTGTCTGGTATTGTATCCGCAGGTAGAATGGAAAGTGATTTATGATAAGGTGGCGAGTCTGAACGAATTTAACGAAGAGTACCGGAATTTTCAGCGGAATTTTTTCCGGGGGAATACCGAAGTAGAACTGGACAGTAGCGGCCGGTTTATTTTGCCCCGCACCATGGTGCGTTACGCCGAGATTGAAAAAGAAGTAATTGTGGTGGGTTTAGGCAACCGCGTCGAAATCTGGAACCCGGATAAATACGAGGATTTCCTGATCAAAGATCAACAAAGCTTCTCGGCCCTGGCCCAAAAATTCTTAGGCGACCAACCTTTAACCGAACCCGAATTATAATGGCCTATCATAAGCCGGTAATGTTGCAGGAGTCGGTAGAGGCCCTGGCCATAAAGCCTGAAGGCGTTTATGTAGATGTAACCTTTGGTGGTGGCGGGCATTCAGTGCTCATAGCGAGTAAGCTTACCACTGGTAAATTATTTGGTTTCGATCAGGACCCGGATGCGGAAAAGGAAGCAGAGAAGCTCCAATCGGGTGTGTTTACTTTTGTAAAGGCAAATTTCCGGTACCTTAAAAAATACCTGCGCCTGTACGGCATAAAGCAGGTAGATGGCATTCTGGCCGATTTAGGCGTGTCGTCGTACCAGTTCGATACTTCCGAAAGAGGGTTTTCTACCCGTTTCGATGGACCGCTGGATATGCGCATGGATAAAGATGGCGACAAAAGTGCCCAGGATATTTTAAATACTTACGCCGAAGAAGACCTGCACAAGATGTTCGGGATTTACGGCGAAGTAAAAAATGCCCGTACCCTGGCCCGTACCATTGTGCTGAAACGGGCATCGCAGGAACTGATTACCATTGGGCAGTTTAAAGAAGCGATAGCCGGTTGTATGCCCAAAGGCCGGGAAAATAAATATTTAGCGCAGGTTTTCCAGGCCTTGCGCATGGAAGTAAACGATGAATTAAAAGCGCTGGAGGAGATGCTGCTGCAGACGGCAGAAGTATTAAAACCAGGGGGGCGCCTGGTGGTGATTTCGTATCACTCACTCGAAGACCGGCTGGTAAAGAATTTTATCCGGCAGGGGAAGTTCTTCGGGGAAGTTGAAAAAGACTTATACGGCAACGAGATAAAGCCTTTTGCTTCGGTATTTCGCAAACCCCTGACGCCTTCGGCCTTGGAACTGCAGGAAAATAACCGGTCCAGGAGTGCCAAGCTGCGGACGGCCGAAAAGTTATGAGTAATAAGTAATCGGGAATTATTAGTCGGATAAGTATTAAGTATTTAGTTAAAGCGCGCGAACAGGAGGAACAGGAAATGAAAAACTTAAAACTTACATATTACCACCCAAAACTTTAAAAAGATGGCTGGAAACACAGTAAAGGAAAGACCCCGGGTACAGCGTAAAGTAAATACGCAACGCCCGCTGCTCCAGGCAGAGGTGGAACGGCCCGAAAGGCCGAAAGGAATCAGTATTTTTGAATTGCTGGACCGCTATACCAAAATGGATGTCCTGTTTCAGCATGGATTACCGGTTAGGTTTCTGCCCTATATTATTTATTTAATGGTAATTGCCTTGTTCTATATTGGCAATACCCACTACGCCGACAAAACCATCCGCAAGATTGATAAAATAAAAAGCGAAGCCGAAGACTTACGGGCCGATTATACCACCCTGGCCGCCGATTACATGGAAGCCAGCAAGCAATCAGAAGTGGCCCGTAAAGTAATGCCTATCGGTATTTTCGAAAGTTCTTCACCTCCTTATCAATTAGAAGTGTATGGCGAAGAATATTAAAAAATCGATTGTTACCCGGGTCCGGGTAGCTTTTATTGCCATTTGCTTATTTGCGGCGGCCATCGTGGGAAAGGTCGTGCATATCCAGTTTATTGAAGGCCAGAAGTGGGCTCAACTCCAGAAGGAGAGCCGCATGATTTATTTGCCGGTGTATGCCACCCGGGGCAACGTGCTTTCGGATAACGAAAGCATTATGGCTACTTCGTTGCCTTTTTATCGCGTAGCTTTTGACCCTACTATTTGTGATGCTAAAAATTTTGACAAAGGCATCGATTCCCTAGCCCTTCTGCTTTCGCGTTTTTACAAAGATAAATCGCCGGAAGGATACCGTCGCAAAATAAAAAATGCCCGCCTAGCCAAAAGGCGCTACATCCGCATTCATAGCCGTCAGCTGAATTACCAGGAAAAGAAACTCATGGCTACGTGGCCTATTTTCCGGGAAGGTAAAAACAAAGGCGGCGTTATATTCGAAAAAGTAGATAAGCGTTTCCGGCCGTTTGGCACCCTGGCCCAGCGTACCATTGGCCGCATCAGCGAAGACAAAAAAGGCTCCGGCCTGGAATATACCTACAACAGTTACCTCGCCGGTAAAGACGGGGAAGCCCTTTTTGAAAGGATGGCCGGTGGTAATAAGCCTATATTTAATGGCACCGATGTAAAGCCCCTGCCGGGTTATGATATCAAAACCACCATCGATATTAACCTGCAGGATGTGGCAGAGAATGCCTTGTACAAAGCCTTAGTCCTGAATAATGCCCAGTATGGCTGCGTAATATTAATGGAAGTGAAAACCGGGGAAATTAAAGCCATTGCCAACCTGGGTCGGGAGAGGGAAGGCGTATACGTCGAGAATTATAATTACGCCGTGGGTAACCATGGTCGCACCGAACCGGGTTCTACTTTTAAGCTGGCATCCATGATGGCCCTCTTCGAAGAAACCGACCTGACCCCGTCTGATACGATTGATACCGGCCACGGCCGCCAGTTGATTGCGGGCAAGGCCATGGGCGAAGCCACCGGCGGCGGTTACGGGAAACTTTCGATTTCCCAGGTTTTTGAAAAATCTTCGAATGTTGGTACCGCCAAGCTGATAGAGAGCTATTTTGGCACCCAACCCCAGAAATTTGTGGATCATTTACACGAATTTGGCTTGTCCCAGCCTTTGGGCTTTCAGATGCATGGCGAAGCCCGGCCAGTTATCCAGACGCCCAAAGACCGCAGTTGGAGCCGTACTACCTTGTCGCGGTTGTCGATTGGTTATGGCCTGAAAATATCGCCCCTGCAAACGCTGGCTTTTTACAATGCGGTAGCCAACAACGGTATTAAAGTTACGCCCATTATTGTAAAAGAAATCCGGAAAGGCAGTACCGTTATCGAAAGTTTTGAGGCGAAAGACTTTAACGCTACCCGCATTTGCTCGGAAGCAACCGTGCAGAAATTACGCACGCTGATGGAAGGAGTAGTAGAGCATGGCACCGGCAAGCAGGTAAAAAGCCAGTATTACAAAGTGGCTGGCAAAACCGGAACCGCCTGGAAAATCAAAAACGGCAAATACATAAAAGATTATTCTACCTCTTTCGCCGGTTATTTTCCGGCTGATAACCCCAAATACTCCTGTATTGTAATTATCGATACACCCAAGAGCGGCCGTATTTACGGCGGCGATGTAGCCGCCCCGGTATTCCGGGAACTCGCCGATAAAGCCTACGCCCGTGATTTGACTCTGCACAAGCCGCTGGCTACCCGGGTAGTAACCGACCGTCAGAAATTACCGCCGGTTAAAGCCGGCAACCAGGAAGAACTGACTTTGATTACGAATAAATTAGGGGTAAGTACGCAAGCGCTGGCTGAGGAGGAATGGGTGAAAGCCGATTCACAAGGGCAGGTGCTGGCCTGGAAACCAAATAAATTAACAGTGGGCCGGGTACCGGATGTAGCCGGTATGACGTTGCGGGACGCCCTGTTTGTATTAGGTAACCAAGGTTTGAAAGTGAAAACTGAGGGAACTGGCCGGGTGCAAAAGCAATCGCTGGCAGCCGGAAGCCCCATCAAAAAAGGAAGTATCATTATTATAACGCTAAGTTAATGCCGCTTTTATCCGCGCTGCTTGCAGACGTAAAACCCATTCTGGTAGTAGGTTCCGAGGCGGTAGAAGTGCTTGGTTTAACCTTCGATTCGCGCCAGGCTGCCGCCGGGATGGCTTTCTTTGCCATCCGGGGAGAACAGACTGATGGGCATACTTATATTCCGCAGGCCGTTGTTGCCGGAACGGCGGTAGTAATCTGCGAAAAGTTACCCGAAATACTGGCACCGGCGGCTACTTACGTGCAGGTACATAATAGTGCTGAAGCCATGGGTTACCTGGCCGCGGCCTTTTACGGCCACCCGGCGCGAAAGCTGAAACTGGTGGGTGTAACCGGTACCAACGGCAAAACCACTTGCGTAACGCTGCTGCATAAATTATTCCGGGAACTGGGCTACCACGTTGGGATGCTTTCTACCGTGCAGAACCAGATTAACGAAACCGTTATACCGGCTACCCATACTACGCCCGATGCCATCAGCCTGAATGATTTGCTCGCGCGGATGGTAAAAGCTGGCTGTAGTTTTTGTTTTATGGAGGTGAGTTCGCACGCGCTGGTACAGCACCGGGTTACCGGCCTGCAGTTTACGGGCGCCATTTTTACCAACATCTCGCACGATCACCTCGATTATCACAAAACTTTTGATGAATATATCCGGGCTAAAAAGCTATTCTTCGATAACCTGAACAAAAATGCTTTTGCTTTGGTGAATGCCGACGATAAAAGGAGCAGCGTGATGCTGCAGAACACCAAAGCAAAAACTTATACCTATGCGTTGCGCACTACGGCCGATTTTAAAGCCCGCATCCTGGATAATTCTATTCAGGGATTGCACCTGGAATTAGCCGGCAAAGAAGTTTGGTGTAAGCTTATCGGCACATTTAACGCCTATAATTTACTGGCCGTTTACGGAGCCGCGGTTTTATTAAACGAAGATCCAGATGAAGTATTGACGGTGCTTTCCAGCCTGTCTTCGGCGGCGGGCCGCTTCGATTATATTGTTTCGGAGAACCAGATTACCGGTATAATCGATTACGCGCACACGCCCGATGCCTTGCAGAATGTGTTGCATACCATCCGGCAAATTCGCCGGCCCGAGCAGCAGGTGATAACCGTGGTAGGCTGTGGCGGTAACCGTGATGCGGCCAAAAGACCTGTTATGGCCGATATCGCCTGCCAGTTCAGCGACCGCGTAATTCTTACATCGGATAACCCCCGCTTTGAAGATCCCCAGGAAATATTAAATCAGATGGAAGCAGGCGTAAAACCCGGCGATTCTAAAAAGACCTTAACGGTAGTGGATCGGAAAGAGGCCATTAAAACCGCCTGTATGCTGGCCAATAACCAGGATATTATACTGGTGGCCGGTAAAGGGCACGAAACCTACCAGGAAATAAAAGGGGTTAAAACCGATTTTGACGATAAAAAAATATTAACCCAGCTCTTTCAGATGCTGGGCAAATAAAAGATAATCAATGGCTGGATGCAGCAAGGCTTTTTCCATAGCCTTGCCGCAAAACAGCAATAAGACGAATCAATGCTTTACTACTTATTTAATTACCTCGAAGAAAATTTTGATTTTATTGGCGCCGGGGTTTTTCAATATATTTCTTTTCGGGCCGGTATGGCTACGCTGGTATCGTTGCTCATCGCTATGATTTTCGGCGGGCGTTTGATAAAAATATTACACCGGAAGCAGGTAGGCGAAAGCATCCGGGATTTAGGCCTGGCTGGGCAAATGGAGAAAAAAGGCACGCCTACCATGGGCGGCGTTATTATTTTGCTCGCCATTCTGGTACCTACGCTGCTTTTTGCCCGGCTCGATAATATTTATATCATTTTAATGCTGATTTCTACAGTCTGGCTGGGTCTGATTGGATTTTTAGACGATTATATTAAGGTTTTCCGCAAAAATAAAGAAGGCTTAGCCGGTAAGTTTAAAGTAATCGGGCAAATTGGCCTGGGGCTGATTGTGGGGTACATTCTATTTGTAAGCGATGATGTAGTGGTGCGGCAATATGTAAACGGTACCACCGGCACCTTATCGGCCGTAGATGCCTCGCCTACTTACCTGGACGTAAAATCTATGATTACGAGCATTCCGTTCCGGAAAAACAATGAACTGGATTACTGTACCATGTTTTCGTTTGCCGAACCTATTTTCGGGCAGTGGGCCTGTTTCCTGTATATTCCTTTTGTGATCATTATTATCACGGCGGTTTCGAACGGGGCCAATATTACCGATGGCCTGGATGGCCTGGCCGCCGGAACCTCGGCTATTATTGGTTTAACCCTCGCGGTTTTTGCCTGGATATCCGGTAACACCATTATCGCCGATTACCTGAACATTATGTTTATTCCCAACTCCGGGGAACTGGTAATATTCTGTACGGCCTTTGTGGGGGCCTGTATCGGATTTTTGTGGTACAACTCCTACCCGGCGCAGGTTTTTATGGGCGATACAGGTAGCCTGGCCATCGGCGGAATTATTGCTGTACTGGCCCTGATTGTGCGCAAAGAACTGCTCATTCCTATTCTGTGCGGTATTTTCCTGGTCGAAAATTTATCGGTGATGCTGCAGGTAAGCTATTTTAAATACACGAAAAAGAAATACGGCGAGGGCCGGCGCATCTTTAAAATGTCGCCGCTGCACCACCATTACCAGAAGGTTGGCTACCACGAATCCAAAATCGTTTCCCGTTTCTGGATTGTGGGTATCATGCTGGCGATTCTGAGCCTGGCTACTTTAAAACTGAGATAATAGGTTTCGTTATTTGTTGTTCGTTATTCGAAAGTCTAGAAATGAGTAAGCAATATACAGCGTTAGATGTATGGACGAAAAGCAGAAGCCTTGCGAATAAAATTTATGAAATAACGAAGAGCTTTCCGAAAGAAGAAATATTTGGCTTGACCAGCCAGATGCGCCGAGCGGCGGTATCAGTGCCTTCTAATATTGCTGAAGGATGTGGGAGGCAATATTCAAAGGATGCTATTCAGTTTTTCTTTGTAGCCAGAGGCTCTTTATACGAATTAGAAACACAATTATATATTGCCTCGGACCAACGTTATGTTTTACCGGATGAAGCGGCCAAGTGCTTAGAAGAAGTGATCAATTGTAAACAATTAATTAATGGCTTTATCAGCTATTACAAGTCATTAAACAGTCGGGAGTTGAACAAGAACCAGTGACAGCTTGCAAGCAAAGACGAATAACGAACAACGATTAACGAACAACGAATAATATGATAGCGATACTGGGAGCAGGCGAGAGTGGAGTAGGAGCAGCTCTTTTGGCAAAAGCCAAAGGGCTATCGGTTTTTGTATCGGATATGGGCAGCATTAAGCCGGCTTACAAAGACCAACTGCAGAAAGAAAATATTCCTTTCGAAGAAGGCACGCATTCTTTTGAGCGGATATTGACGGCCGACGAAATTATTAAAAGCCCGGGTATTCCGGATAAAGCCGATATCATTAAGCAGGCCAAAGCCCAAAATATTCCGGTTATTTCCGAGATAGAATTTGGCGCCCGTTATTCGAAAGCTAAATTTATTTGTGTAACCGGTACCAACGGCAAAACCACCACCACGCTGTTGACCTATCATTTATTAAAAACCGCTGGTTTTAACGTAGAGTTGGCTGGCAATATTGGCGAAAGCCTGGCCGCTAAAGTAATAGAAGATACTGCCGAATATTATATAGTAGAGTTGAGCAGCTTTCAGCTGGACACCATGTACGGGTTTAAAGCCCATATTGCCATCCTGCTGAATATTACCCCGGATCACCTGGACCGCTACGACTATAATATCGGGAATTATGCTCAATCTAAGTTGCGCATTACCCAAAACATGGCGCTGACCGATTTTTTTATTTACAACCAGGAGGATGCTTTAATTCAGGAACACCTGGCTGGCATAAATACCCAGGCCACTTTGGTGCCATTTGGTTTACAACCGGGCGGCAGCGTCCAGGCTTCCTATACCGATAATATCATCTTTACCGAAGTTACCGGAAAACCCGAAACCATTGATATTTCGGCTTCTCCTTTAATCGGGAAACATAACCAGTACAATATCCTGGCTGCCGTTACGGCTGCTTTGCTGGCCGGCGCGGAGGCTTTCCGGATTGAAGAGGGGCTGGCTACTTTTAAAAATGCCGAACACCGTTTGCAGCCGGTAGGCGAGGCCAACGGCGTTACTTACATCAACGACTCCAAAGCTACCAACGTGGAAGCCGTGTGGTATGCCCTGGAAGGAATAAAAAAACCAATTATCTGGATTGCCGGCGGCGTGGACAAAGGCAACGATTACGAAACCCTTAAGCCCTTGGCCAAAGAGAAAATAAAAGCTTTGCTCTGCCTTGGAAAAGAAAACGAAAAATTTTTCCGCGAATTCCAGAACGTAATTCCGGTAATCGAAGAAACCCAATCGGTGGATGAGGTGGTGCAAAAAGCCAAGGCCTTGGCCCAGGCAGGCGATGTGGTATTGCTGTCGCCGGCCTGCGCCAGCTTCGATCTGTTTCAGAATTACGAGCACCGGGGCCGCAGCTTTGCCGAAGCCGTGCAGAAATGGGTTTTAGACGAAGACAAAAGATGAAGCGAAAGCTAGTTCATCCATAATATAAAAGATTAATAATTACTCTGGTTTCCGGACTAGGGTTTAGAGGCTACAGTTATGAATAAAGTAAAAGGCTGGTTGCAGGATAACCTGAAAGGTGATCCGATTTTGTGGGGAATCGTTATCGCTTTTTCGCTCATTAGCATTCTGGTAGTGTATTCGGCCATTGGTACCCTGGCTTACCGCAAGGGCCAGGGCAATACCGAGTTCTTTTTGTTTAAGCACACCGGCCTGATTGTGGTGGGATTAATATTTATGTGGTTTGCTCATAAAATAAACTACCGCTATTATTCCCGCTTGTCGTTAATCGGGTTGTTTCTGTC
>JAQBNV010000103.1 GCA_028288395.1 Adhaeribacter sp.
TTGCGCAAAGTGCTGGCATCGCGCATTACCATTGCCGAGGCCGCCCGGATTGGTGGTACGGAGGTAGAAGTGTTTTTCGAAAAGTTAAAAGTTTTAGGTTTTGTTTCTGATAGGGCAGGCGTGGCTGCCAATATACCGGCGGCCACTCCCCAGCCCGATTTACCGCCCGTAGGGCTTACCTTAGATGTGCGGGAAACCTTGCAGCAAGGGCACGACCCATTTAAGGAAATAATGGCTGCTGCCGAAAAACTCCCCCTAAACCAGAGCCTGTTAATTGTGAATACTTTTGAACCTATACCGCTGTATGCTTTACTCCGGAAAAAAGGTTTTGCTTATTACACCTGTCAGCCCGAAACTAATCGGGTATACACCTATTTTTACCGGATCGGCCCGGCGGTGGTAGTAAATGATGAACAGGACCAGAGCCCGGTTACTTCTTTTGCAAGCCTGCGGCAACAGTATCAAAATAACCTGGTAGAAATTGATGTGCGCCACCTGGAAATGCCCTTGCCCATGATGACTATCCTGGAAACGCTTCCCCAGCTAAAACCGGACCAAGCATTGCTGGTGTATCACCGGCGGGTGCCCCAATATTTATTGCCGCAGTTAGCCGAAAGGGGTTTTGGTTTTGCCACTGAAGCGCCTGCTCCCGATGAAGTTCGCCTGCTCATTTATAAAATTAACGGCCATGGATCTGCTAACAGCTAAGCCTACCGCCAAAGAAGTAGTATTGCCGCATTTTGCTTTCGCAGCCATCTCTTTCCTGGTGCTGGCTATATTATTATTCTTTTCCGACGATGCCCTGATTGGTCATTATTTCCATCCCAAATTGCTGACCCTTACGCATGTGGCGGTGCTGGGCTGGGCTACCATGATTATTTTTGGGTCATTGTACCAGTTGTTACCGGTAATATTGCAGGTACCTTTATATAGTAGTAAACTGGCTTTGTTTACTTTTGGGTTTTTAGGTGCCGGTACTATCTTGCTCGCTTATGCCTTCTGGACTTTTTCGGTGGGGTTGCCCTTGCACGTAGCTTCCTGCTTTTTGGTAATAGCATTTGTGCTTTTTAACATCAATCTTTTTTTAACCGTGCGCCAAACCAAAACCTGGACCATTGAGGCCGATTTTATTACCACTTCGGGTATCTGGCTGCTTATTACCGGCATTATTGGTTTATTAATGGCTTTTAATTTTTCTTACCCATTTCTAAAAGAAGCACACCTGCATTATTTAAAACTTCACGCGCACGTGGGTATGGCCGGCTGGTTTTTGTTACTGATTATAGGGGTTGGTTCTAAATTATTGCCCATGTTCCTGCTTTCGCACCAACTGCCAAATAAATTACTCTCCTTTAGTTATTATCTTATAAACCTTGGTTTATTGTTATTTACCATCGACCATGTTTTCTGGCACACTGCTTACCATCTGATTTATGGCTTGGCAGTAGGGGCGGGTATGTTGTTATTTGTGGTATTTGTTATTCAGGCTTACCGCCACCGGGTTCGCAAAATCCAGGATGCCGGTATGCAGCAATCTTTAGTGGCCATAGGGCTGATGGTGTTACCAGTACTACTGGTGGTAGGGGTAAGCGAACAAATTGCTATGCCCGAAAAAATTCGTTTACAACTATATCTCGTTTATGGGATTTCTATTTTCATGGGTTTTATCTCGGCCCTTATTTTGGGCCAGACTTATAAAACCCTGCCTTTTATTGTGTGGATGCACCGCTATCAGCACCTGGTAGGTAAAGTACCGGTTCCGCAGCCCAAAGACTTGTACCGGGAGCAATGGGTACATTACCAGAATATTAGTTATTCGTTGGGTTTTATAGTTTTATTGGCGGGAGTTGCCCTGGCGCAACCCTGGCTCCTGAAAGCCGGCAGCAGTCTGTTCCTGCTCACTGCCCTTATCTATGTGTTTAATGTATTTAGTTTATTAGGGAAAGCCCTGCAAAAGTAATTTAGAAAGGAATGCGTATCATGGCGGCAGAAGCTAATTTTGGAGAACATATTTACGAACTCTTAAAGCAGGTTATTGACCCCGAAATCGGGTTAAATATTGTTGATTTGGGCTTGGTATACCAGGTGTCTTTATCCGACGATAAAACCATTAATATAAGTATGACACTAACTACCCCGGGTTGCCCAATGGGGCAGGTAATTACGGGCTCGGTTACCAATGTGCTCCAAAAACATTATCCTGATTATGAAATTAAAGTTGAATTAGTGTGGATTCCGATGTGGGATTCCGATATGATTTCAGAAGCTGGGCAAGCCCAGTTAAATGGCGGATACCAGCCCCAGCACCGAGACCATGGCCAAAGCCTCTGGGATCGTTTCTTCTAAAAACCAGGAGGTATAACCAAAAGTTATTCTCCTGTAATAACTTTGTGTTCCGTTACTGGTTAATAAAAACTACGGTATACTTTTAAGTTAGTAATAGTAAAAACAATATTTCACCGAAATGCCAGCCCGAATCTGGTAGCGTATTTCTAAACCTATATGTTAACCAAAACCTCAGAATATGCACTGCGCTCCATTGTTTATGTGGCCATGCAGGCGGCCGAAGATAAAAAGGTTGGTATTAAAGAAATTGCCAAGGAATTAGAATTGCCGCTGCATTTTATAGGTAAAATATTGCAAGACCTGGTTCGCAAAGGCATTATAGCTTCTGTTAAAGGGCCCAATGGGGGATTTTACCTAAGCCGGTCAGCCGCTGATATTTCCATCATGGAGGTTGTACGGGTAATTGATGGGGTAGACTTTTTTAAGAGATGCGGGTTAGGATTAAAAAACTGCTCTGATACGCACCCCTGTCCATTGCATCAGGAATTTAAAAAATACCGTGACGGGTTAGCCGAATTATTCTCCACAAAAACTATTCAGAATTTGGTACTGAATATACAAAGCGGTAAATCATTTATCCGCAACCGTAATGAAGGTGACAGTTTACCTTTTATAATAAATTCAGTTTCGGCTGGGTCGTAGAAGGTTGCTTTTTTGTCTGTTGTAACAACTATAATCCAGGCATTAATAATCACTAACACCAGCTATTTTTTAAGGGTTTGTTAAAGTGCATCTGGGTTAATGTCCAATTCCGCAACGTTGGTTTAATTTCTCAGAAATTAATTAAGGGCTCCTCTTCAATCCAGGAGCCCTTAATTAATCATTGTTATTTGATACTTCTAACGTTCAAGCCTAGATCCTGGCGGGCAATTGAATTAGAAGAACATTGGCAACAAACCAGGTTGACTTTTCTTACTTTGCTTTGGTTCCCTCCATATTGAACATATCCATAATGCTGCCTTTTACATTGGTATCATCTTTCTTTTCTAAGTTCAGGTACACTTCCATCTGCTGCTCCGGGGCCATGAAATAGGCCGTCACCTTGTTATTGACAACTTCAACCTTGGTAAAAGGATTTATTACTTTTTTGGTGGCTGCATCTACAATACCGCCGCTTAGTTTACCATCCTTCTTTTCAAACTGAAGAATCAAATTTGTATCGCCATTAGGTAATCCAATTGCCTTCACATTCCAGGTGCCGACAAAATAATCTGCCGGGGCAGTTTGCGCCTGCAAATCAGAAGCAAAAAACAGCATTGATAAGAAGCTAAAAACGAAAAGAGCGCTTAACTTTTTCATAAACAATAGGGGTATAAAGGTGGATTAATTAATATAAATTATAAAGAAATAACGTAATCGAAAAGGTACAAACAGGTATTCTGTAAATTTTACGGATTAAAGGTAAACAACTTTTTTATATTTCGTATATTTTACGGAATGATATTTTTATCTTTGTCTTATGAATTCATTTGAAGAGGTTAACTACTTTGTCCAGAACGGCCACCAGGATTACCTGCCTCATATCAGCATTGACTGTGTCATTTTTGGCTATCAGCAGCAGCAGTTAAAAATTTTACTTCTTAAATGGAAAGGACTTAATGGATGGGGGCTGCCGGGAGGCTTTATCAAACGGCGGGAACCCCTAAGCGAGGCTGCCTACCGAATATTGCAGGAGAAAACCAGCCTGAATGATTTATTTTTGCAACAGTTTCATGTTTTCGGCGATTCTCCGTATCGAGTTGGGGAAAGAAGTACCAGGGAGTTTACCGAAAAATTTGGCCTGGAAGTTCAAGCCGATAACTGGTTATTTGAGCGAACGCTGTCGATTGGTTATTTTGCCTTAATGGATCACGTGAAGGTGAACGTCCAGACAGACTTTTTTACCGATGATTACCAATGGTGGGATGCAAGTGATGTACCCCAACTTTTATTTGACCAGAATGAAGTGGTAGAGAAAGCTTTGTTAACCCTGCGGCTCCAGATTTATCACCAACCGATTGGCTATAACCTTTTACCCGAGAAATTTACGTTACCGGAAATTCACACCCTTTACGAAACCATTTTGGGGAAAGAACTGGACCAACGCAATTTTTCTAAAAAATTAATGGCGCTGGGTTTGATTCAAAAATTAAATGAACAACGGTCTATTGGGGCGCACCGGTCTCCTTTTTTGTATCAATTTGAAAAAGAAAAATATGAGCAGGCCTTAAAAGAAGGGATTGTGCATACTTATTAATTCTTTTCTTTAGCTCCTTTTATTTTCCCGAAGACACGTAAGACTCACCTTGTACTGGATCTAGGAATGCTATAACGGAGAAAGAATTATCAAAGAAAGTGCCACAGCTTGGTTACGCCTTTAAGTTGTGGTTTGTAAATTTGGCCTTAAAGAAAAAGTGTAAAGGCTATCCCAAATAGTTATCTTTTCCTATAAACCCAATTAGGTTAATTAGAAGTAACTACAGGTACCTATTTTTAGGGAAATGTTTAAGTTGCTCCATAGTTAGTGCCGGTTATTGTATTTGTCCTGTGTGCAGTTGGTCCGAAGCTAATCCAGCTAATTACTTGGTCGTGAGGGGCAAGGAGTTTGTCAGGTGAAAACCACTTAGCTTTTTTTCCCTACTGCCACTTTCTTAATTTATACTGAAAAACATTCACTTCTACTATCAGTTTTTACTATTGCTGAATTGTAAAATATTGTTAACCAATTATTTTAGATTAGATTTTACGATATTAAGGTAAAATCATTGCTACAATCTTTCCCTTTGATTCCCACACACTTAATATTTTTTGATTGGCTAGGGCAGTTAACCGGGGATAGATACCAGTACCAATTATTTGGGACCCTAATTGGTTTGGGGTAAGTGCCATAATATTATCTCCTTGTTGCCAAACCAGGTAATTACCTTTAGTTGTTTTGGCTAAACTGCTGGCCCGGCCTTCTCCTAATTTTTGTTCTATAGCGCCCGGTTCTGCATAGTAAATATTGTTTTCCCGCCGCCAGGTAGTGCCCACTTTACCTGCTGCATCCATAGCAATGCTGCCACCATCCATGGGGCAACCTTTCAAGGTCCAGGTGCCCTTTCCTAATTTTTGCGCCGAACTGAAACTTTTACCACCATCTTTGGAATGAGCTAAGTACATATCGCGGTTGCCGCTTAATTCATTGCGGAACATGATATAAACATTGCCTTTCTGATCCGCCGTAATTGAAGGGCGGCAGCAAGGGCAGACGCTCCCTTCTGGTGACTTGTAAACTAACGTACTTTTCGACCAGGTTTTGCCGCCATCGGGAGAAGTAGCACTAAATATATTATTCTTTTTATTTAGGCGCATATCTAACCACACCGCATAGACGGTGTTTTCTTTACCCGGCGCTAACGCCACAAAACCCTCTTTCGCAGTGGTGTCACCTTTTAAAATGCTAACCGGTTCACGCCATTTAGTATCCCCATTTTTCAGCCGATAGGCCATGATTTTACCAGTATGTGCTGCTGCAGCAATTACAGTAAAATCTTTAGTAGTGGTAATTTGTGGCCCGCGGGTCATGCCTAAGGCTAGCTTGTCTTGATTAACAATGCGTTGCGGGATGGCAAAGGTTTTACCTTCATCTTTAGAATATGTATAAAATATTTCTTTATCCTGACCGAAAACTACTCTTATAGTATTGGCTTTATCTACTGCGATGCCAGGTTGCTTGCCAAAAGTGCTGATAGTGGCAGGTGAATTATCAACCTTCAATTTAAACCCGGAATATAATCCGGTTGTAAAAAGAAGAATACTAATAAGAATGATAGAATAGCGCATGGTTGTATTTGTAAATCAATTCTTTAAATTAAGTGATTAAGAGGAATAAATAAACAATTTTTTAGAAAGTGGTCAGGGTATTAAGTAAAATATACTACCAGGAAACCCCGAGAGAAAATCATCCAAACGTACCGGCTTACCATTTTCAAAGTGCATCCGCACCACTTTATAACCTGCTAGGGCGCTCTGGTTCCAGAAAAGCTATGGTAACAGAATTGAAATTATGTACTGGCGTATGAGTTAAACTAAACCAAAGTTGGCAAATTGCCACTGCCCTCGGCATAAGAGAAACAGTGGATAATTAAGTTATAAATAGTAGGAAATAATGAACTGGAACAGGTTACAGTCGACGGGTGCTATACCGCACGCAGAAAAAAGTAATCCATTTAAAGGACTTATTCTTTTGAAAGATATAACACTTTACAATCTCATTATTTTAATATTTCTAAAATAAACTTTATCGCCGTGATCGGTAAGTAATATTTTACCGCTTTCAGCTTCGCCGTAATTATCATAATCCTTGAACTTGGTAGTAGCTACGCGTTTTCGGAAATCAGGGGTGCCTTTTTCGTAACTTACTACTTTTACCCCGTTTAACCAATGCTCTACGTGCTTGCCTTTGGCAATAATCCGAGCTTGGTTCCATTGACCGGCAGGTAATAATTTTTTGTTCTGCGGCTCGTAAATCAGGTAAAGTGCAGCTGTAGAGCCGGCGCCATTTCTATTTTCTTTTATTTCCGGATGATTATAATCATCTATAATCTGGTATTCCGGCCCGTTAAGAGCGGTTTTGCCGGTCTGCTTACTTTGTACGTTACCCACAAAATATTTCAGGCCGCTATTTGCCTTAGGCGTCAGGTTAAATTCAAACTCCAGCTCAAAATTGCTGTATTTTTCGCGGGTAATTATATCACCGCCGCCTTTACCAGCCATTACCAAGGTTCCCTTTTCTATCACCCAACCCGTGGCCGGAAATTTACCGCTCTTCACGCTGATCCATTGATCGGTATTCTTGCCATCGAACAACCATTCCCATTTGGCGGCCGTAGCGTTCGGTGCAAAGGTTTTTTCTGCTGTCAATATTTCTGACGGAGAGGTAGTACGGTTTACAATCGGCTTATTTTCAGATGCAATAACATTTTCATTTTTATTATAAGATATCCAACCGGCTGCTTTAGAAAACCCTGAAAGGAGGCACATAGTCAGGAACACCAAACTTAAACTTAGAAAACTGTTCTTTTTAAAGTTCATGTAAATATTGTTTTGTTTGTTCAGATAAAGAGTGATAGAAAATAGCATTTTGGTAAACTGGCGGAGAAATAAGCTGCTTTACAACCGGCCTTGCCGCAACAGTTTATCTCTCCCCAGTAATATCCTCTAAATCTGGGATACTAATAACCAGGATTTTGCTTCAGTGTAGGTGTACCATTTACCATGCTTAATACAATTTCATCCCATGGAATAGGCACGTATTCGTGTATGCCTTTTTTGAAAGCAGCATTTTGCAGCGGCTTTATTATTCTGGATTCACGGGGGTAATAGGCATTTAGGGTTTGATCTGCTATCCCCCAGCGTACTAAATCGAAAAAGCGGTGGCCTTCTAAAGCCAGTTCTAATCGGCGTTCAAACCGGACCGCTTTGCGGGCCATTTCTTTATTTGTCCAGGGCGTATCATAAGTAGCTATCTGGTAATTTGCGGCGGCGATACCATTCTCGCGTTTTACAAATCCTTCACTTTTAGCGGCCCGGGCTCTAACCAGGTTCACGTATTCGCGGGCCTTATCCAGCGAGCCTATTTCCACTTCACTTTCGGCCGCCATCAAAATAATATCGGCCAGGCGAATAATATTTACGTTCGTGGCTGTTACCCCGGAATTAGGTCCTTGTGAAAACTGATTATTTTGTTCTTTGGTATAAACAAACTTTTTGGTCATATAGGGGCCGTTATTCGTCTGGTCCCGAATCCAGGATTGTCCCCTAAAATCGCCCCAGCCTAAATAGGGAATTCCCCGGCGGGCCACCGACCAGTCTAACCTGGGATCTAAGGTTCCTGCGTATAGTTCAAACGGCTGTGCAGAGGTTATACCCATGTCGTTTTTTACATCCTGAACAAAATAATTATCCAGCATAGGTAAACCAGCCTCCGTTTTATAAGCATTTACCAGATCTTGTGATGGTTGAAAATAGCCGGTTGAAGACGGTGCGCTGGAACCGGCATTATATATACCGGTACCCCAGCTCGGATTACCATTGGTTCCATTGGCGCCATCATTTACCGACATTTGTACCTGAAAAATACTTTCGGGATTATTTTCAAAAGCGGCATTAAAGTTTTGCCAGTAAAAAGATGCCAATGCATAGCCTCTGTCTTTGATGACCGTTTCCAAAAGTGGTTTTGCTTTGCCATAATCGCCCCGGTACATATAAGCTTTGGCTAAATATGCTTCGGCCGCACCTTTTGTTGCCCGCCCTTTCTGGGTAGGCACCACGGGTAAATTTGCTGCCGCATATTCGAAATCGGCCATAATATTCGGCCAGATATCTTTATCGTTGGGTACTTTGTAGTCGGTAATATTTTCGTCGGCGTAGGGCACCTGGTTCCATATTTTTTTAGCCTCAAAATGATAATGGCCTCTTAAAAAACGTGCCTCGGCTATTAGCCGTTTTTTTACGTCTTCATTCATGGTGGTAGTGGCATTCAGTACTTTTATGGCTTCGTTGCAACGGCTTACCCCATTGTAGCACCACTTCCACTTGTTTAATAGTTCGAGGCCGGTAGCTAAAGGCCGGTGTAACTCGTAATCAAGTAGTTCCACGCCACAACCCGGGTCGCAACCTTTGTGCATCTCATCGGCCTGAATACTGCCCCAGGTTAAGTTTGCACTCCAGCCACCGGCGGTGCCGTCGCCTTTCAACAAAGAATAAGCTCCGATAACCATGCCTTCGGCGCCTTTCGGATTTTGCAATTGCGTAAGACTTACCTGGCCTTGCGGACGCTTATCCAGAAACTCCTCCTCGCAGGCGATTAAAGAAAAACCCAGAATAAGACCTATATATAATTTATTTTTCATGCTCATGATAGATTTAATTAGAAACTAATATTAAGGCCCATATTTACGGAACGCGTGGTAGGATAAGGACCTTGGTCTACGCCCATATACCCCAGCGTAGAATTGTATATTTCGGGGT
>JAQBNV010000108.1 GCA_028288395.1 Adhaeribacter sp.
CCGGTAAAAGAAGCCTTGGTAGAAGCTATCCGGATTCGTTTCCGTCCTATCCTGATGACTACGCTGGCGATGGTTATTGGTATGTTACCGATTGCGTTAGCCGGTGGTGCCGTAGCTGCTTCTAAAAACGGGTTGGCCTGGGCTTTGATTGGTGGTTTAAGTAGTTCCATGTTTTTAACCCTGATTGTAGTACCGGTTATTTATTACCTGTTCGACCGCGTGCTGGCGAAGTTTGGTTTAGATAAGAGTACTAAAATTGAGCTGGAAGATAAAACCCAGGAAGAACTGGAACACGAAACGGCTATGTTGGAAGAACAAAAAATGGCTCATAGCTATTAATAAAATTCTAAATCCTTGTAAAAACCGGGTACAAAACCTTTTCGGACTTTTGTGCCCGGTTTTTTTAGGGTTTAATAAATTTTATAGCTATGCTCTGGTATTTCAAAAGAATAGCTATAAGTAAAGCAAATTGTAAAGGCACGGTTTATGTTGCCGTAAATAGCGTTTTACTGAAAAAAATAAAAAAAATAGAAGCAGGAACAGAGATGAAGGAAAGAATTTTAGCGCGTGCTTTTGAGCTTTTCCGGCAGTACGGTATCAAGGCTAATTCGATGGCGGACATAGCCCTGGATTTAGGAATTTCGAAGAAAACCATTTATAAGTATTTTGCCGATAAACATCAGTTAGTAGCAGAATTATTTACCGCTTACCTGGACGAAATAAAAAATATTGGTTCCGCGACAAATGTGAATGCTATTGAAGAATTTTGCAGCACCATAAATTCCATTATTCAAAAAATATTATGCTTGCCTGCTGCTTTCTTTTATGATTTAAAAAATATCATCATCAAGCTTATCAGATATGGCGTGAATACAAGCAGCAACACATCGTCCAGCTTTTTCAAACGAACTTATTGCGGGGCATTCAGAGTGGCTTGTACCGCCCGGATGTAAATCCTTTTGTAACGGCCCGCCTGTACGTAGGGCAACTCCAAATCATTTACAGTTCCGATTTATTTCCACCCGAAGAATTTAATTTGCAGGAAACTTACCAGGTAAACCTCAAGCATTTCATGTTGGGAATCGTTTCTGCCGAAGGTCTGCAAACGATAAACCGCTACGAGGCCAACTGAGACTTTAAAGCAACAGATTTGCCCGGTATTACCTTTACCCGCTACTTTATTTAATATATAAAACAAATTTTTATTTATTATTCCTATGGCTATAAATCATCCCAGTGCGCTGCATCAAAATATTGCCCAGCTTATACAGCAAATAAAAGGTATCGGGGTTGCCCGCTTATTAACCAAATCGTTCGAACAATTAGGATTCGATTTAGTTGATTTAATTGATATTATTCTGGCGGTAGAGAAAAAATATAAAATCACTATTCCGGACGAAGTACCCTTACATTCGGTGAACGACTTTGTTTCTTTTATTCAGGCCAATAAGCTGGCGGAACCTGTTCCGGCCTGAGGTAATCGCCGCTAGCTGGCCGCCTTTTTGCCCCAGAAATGGGTATTCATTTATGAAAAGAATATTTAGAGTGACCTTGTTTACGTTTATTGGATTATTGGTTTTATTAATTATAGCCGGGGCAATATTTATCAATATTTCGCCACAATTTGGCGGCAAAGCCGCCGGAAAACGGTTAGCTCTTATCCAGCAATCTCCCCTTTATAAGGATGGCCAGTTTCAGAACCAGGTGCCCACTAATATGGATTTGGGCTTTTCGGGTTACCTAAAAGTTATCGCCAAAACCTTCAACAAAGACAAAAATCAGGTGCCGGATTGGCCTATTCCGGTGCAAGCGATTAATCCCCAACAATTGACGGCCAGCTCCGATTCGCTTACGACCATTACCTGGTTCGGCCACTCTGCTTTTTTAATTCAGATCGACGGCAAGCGTTTACTAATCGACCCCATGTTGGGCAATGTACCGTCGCCAATTTCTTTTGTGGGTACACAACGGTTTAGCAAAACTTTGCCTATTGCCATTTCAGATTTACCGGCCATTGATGCGGTACTGATATCCCACGACCACTACGATCACCTCGATTATGGCTCTATCCGGGAACTTAAAGATAAAACGAGTCACTTTTACGTGCCCTTGGGCATTGGCGCGCATTTAGAAGTCTGGGGCGTACCGGCCGCTAAAATAACAGAACTGCAATGGTGGCAGGAAGCAGAATTGCAGGGCCTGAAGTTAATTTCCACCCCGGCCCGCCATTTCTCCGGCCGTGGCCTGACCGACCGCATGAAAACCCTATGGACTTCCTGGGTAATTCAGGGAAAAGCGGATAGTATATTTTTCAGTGGCGACTCCGGTTATTTCCCGGGTTTTAAGGAGATTGGGGATAAATACGGCCCCTTCGATATTACCCTGCTGGAATGTGGGCAGTACAACGAGTTATGGTCCAATATTCACATGATGCCCGAAGAAACTGTGCAGGCCCATTTGGATTTGAAAGGAAAGGTGTAGATGCCGATTCACTCGGGAGCCTTCACTTTAGCCATGCATAGCTGGACCGATCCCATTGAACGGCTGCAGAAAAAAGCGGTGGCTTTGCAGATTAAGGTTACGACCCCACAAATAGGGGAGCCGATTATTCTTAATCAAAAATTGCCAAATTCGCAGTGGTGGCTGGCTAAGCCAGAATAATCTGTTTTAAAGCGCCAGCTAATCTAAAAGGTGATGAAAACTGGAAAATGCCAGGCCCATTTCAGTGTCTAATCGAGCCTTAGTAAAGAAAATAAAAAGCGAAAGAACCAGTTACAGACCTTTTGGTGTATAACTGGTTCTTTCGTTTAAAAACAAGAAAGTATTATGCTTGCTTTACTAACTGCACTTCGGCCTGTAAACGGATCTCATCACTTACAACCACACTGCCGGCTTCGGTAACCGCACTCCAGGTTAAGCCAAATTCTTTCCGGCTGATTTTACCTGTTACGGTAAATCCGGCTTTTGTCTGGCCATAAGGGTCTACTACAATACCACCAAATTCTACATTCAGGGTTACGGGTTTAGATATCCCGCGAATATTTAAATTGCCGTGGAGTTTAAACTGGTCATCGCCAACTTTTTCGTATTTGGTTCCTTCAAATC
>JAQBNV010000120.1 GCA_028288395.1 Adhaeribacter sp.
GGAAAAAATTTAACCCCGGCATTGGCAAAACCCAGCGCAGAAAATTGGGCATACAACACCGCCAGCGTGAGCAGCAGCCGTGTCAGGCCTACCTGCTCTTCGTCCAGGATCCAGGGTAACAGCAAAACGGTATTAACATAACCGATTACGACTCCCGCGTAAGAAATAATTGTATTCTGAATTCCCTGACGTTTAATAATGCCCATGCAGTAGCTGGTGAAAAAATAGCCGGCGCAAATTTCGCTATTTTCCGGGAAGTTACCCGGATTATTAGTAATGTTCTGAAACCGGCCTCCCGGCAGTGAAGGTTAACTCTCCTCTAAACCTTTGCTAATTAGGTGTTATTTAAAATACAGGCGTATAAAATGAAATCAGAGAAAAGGCTAACGGGAGGAGATGACAAAATATTCCTTTCCTGAGTTTAGATTTATGTGCCGCCGGTTGTTTTTGGGGCTAAATATTCGGTTATGTATTTAACGGCTAGCTCATGGCTTTTCCCTTCGTAACCGGTTCCCAGGGCGGCGTTGTAGTAACGGGCCCGCTCGTAAACCGCCGGGCGGTTAGCTTGAAATTTTTTAAGTAAACTTATTAAGTTATTCACATCCGTGACGGGCTCTACAAGTCCTTGTTGCACGTAGCCGTAATAATCCGGAATAAATTCTGTAGGGTTGAAGCGGTAATAAAAGCAGAGAATATTCAGCATGGTGGCTTCCAGGTGTATGGAAGAATCGGCCGCAATCAGGGCGTCCTGCTGTTGCAGAAAGTGGAAGGTCGGTTCTGTTTTACCATCGGAGAAGCGAACATTGGGGCCAAATTCCTGCACAAAGTTAAAATTTCTTTTATCGCCAGGGTGCGGTCGTAGGGTAAATATAATATCGGGGAACCGACCGGTTAAAATCCGCAGCAGTTCCCGGATCGGTTCTGTTTCATCGATAATATTCGCCGCAATGCCCACCCGGTGGATAGTCGTTTTTAGATTTTTTGCAACTAAATATTTATCAGCTTTTGGCATGCCAATTAATTTTACTTCGCCCGGAATGGGACCGCATTGCCGGTATTTATCCCAGGCATCCTGACCTTCCAGCAGGCTTAAACTAAATTGCAGGGGCGGAAAGCTAATACTCACACTCGCGTGCTGAATATAAATAGTTGGAATATGCAAGGCCTGGGCCGCAAGCAGCAGCGCCCGAGGATCGGTATTATGGTCGTTGGCAAAAATGATAGCTTTAGGTTTATATTTCCGGAGGTACCCCAGGGAGAGCTCGTAATAACCCGTAGCTACAAATATCAAATCAAAAAAACGTAATGCTCTTTTGCCTTTCCGGCGGTACAAGCCCAGGAGTAAGGGCAAGAATTTATAGTAATAAATGAATTTATATCGGGTAGAAAGACGGTTAACCTGGTGGTTATAAATACCAATTTCTTTGTTCTGACCGGCTACAAAAACCGTATCGGGTAAATGCGTTTTTAAAAACTGGAGCGACTCATAATTATTTTTACTTACCACATAAAGCCAGATTTTACCGTTTAGGGCTTCGGGGTTGCGCAGGGGAAGAAAAATATTCAGGAATAAGCGTCCGCCGGTATATAAAATTACCCGCCCCAAGCGCCCCAAAACTGATCCTGGCGAAATATTTTGAAGGGTAGCGGCCGGCAGTTTGGCAAAAGCATCGGTAAAACGCAAGTGCAGGATATCTCCGTAAACTTGGACCAGTTTCCGAAACATATTAAAGGATATCCCAGGTGAGCGGTGTACCGGCTTTCAGATCTGTTTTAGCAATTTTACCCAATACATCTTCGTAATATTTAGGGGCCAAACCGTTGCCGGGCCGGATGACCCGCAGGTTATTTTTAGTAAATATTTCACCTGCCTTTATTTCGGCCGAAACATAAACCGACCTTTTAAATAACTGGCTTTTTTGTTCGGCTTTCTGGATGCCGTACTGGATATGGCCCAGGGCCAGAAAAGCGCGTTCGGCTTCGGTAACCAGGAGTTGTAATTCCTGAGGTTCCAACGAAAAAGCTGCATCTACGCCGCCTTCGGCGCGGCTCAACGTAAAATGTTTTTCAATAACGCAAGCGCCCAGCGCCACCGCCGCAATCGAAGCGCCTACACCCATGGTATGATCCGATAAGCCGATAGGGCAATTAAATAATTGGGCCAGGTGCGGAATAGTACGCAAATGGGTATTTTCGGGCGAAGCCGGGTAAGTACTGGTGCATTTAAGCAGTATTAGTTGCTTACACCCGTGTTGCCGGAGCGTTCTGACGCCTTCATCAATATCGGCCAGCGTAGCTACTCCCGTCGACATGATAATGGGTTTGCCGGTAGCGGCTACTTTTTTTAAAAGGGGCAAATCGGTATTCTCAAAAGAAGCTATTTTATAACAGGGCACGGCCAGGCTTTCCAGGAAATCAACGGCAGTTTCATCGAAGGGGGAACTAAAAGCGACCATGCCCAGCTTGGTAGCACGCTCAAATATTGCCTGGTGCCATTCCCAGGGCGTGTAAGCTTCTTTATACAAATCATACAGTTCCCGGCCTTGCCAAAGCGAGTTTTCGTCCTGGATGGTATAAGCCCCGGCAATGGTCATGGTGTCGGGGGTGTAGGTTTGCAGCTTTAGGGCATGCGCCCCGGCGGCGGCGGCGGCATCCACAATGGCCAGCGCTTTGTCCAGCGACTGATTGTGGTTGCCCGACATTTCGGCAATGATAAAAGGTTTCTGACCTTCGCCCAGTTGGTAAGGGCCAATATGTATAATATTCATGAATGCGATTCGAAGTTTTGGGGTTGCCCGGAAGCAATGGTTAAAATTACATTAATTTAAGCTTTTGGCAAAAACCAGGCTTTTAGGGTTAACCGCCGAACCATCGGTAAGCTCGGCAAACCCTGTTTTCCGGAACGAAACAATTGATGCTATATTGGATGTTTGTACCTGGCCTATTAATTGCCGCACATCCGGCCGCTGCTGCCGCAAGGCTTCGGTGCCAGCTGCCAGTATCCAGGAACCAAGTCCCTTGCCCCGGAAATCTTTATTTAGCAGGTAACTTATGGTCGCCTGCTTTTCTATAATATCGTAGCGAATCATACCCGCCGGTACATCGCCGGCGAAGGCGATAAAAATAAGGCAGTCCGGATCGTTTAGTTTAGCCCGAAACCAGCTTTGGTGCATCGCCTGGGGAATAGGCGAGGGGTTAAAAGAATGCCGCCGTACTTCGGGATCGTTGGCCCATTTAAATAATAAAGTCATATCCTGGTCCTGGGCCTTGCGTAACCGCAGGGAGTCCTGGAAAGCCAGATCAAAAAAGAGACGTTGCAACCGGTGTTTACTTTGTCCGTCAAAATATTGCCGCTGCCGGTTTATTTGCGGTTCTATTATTATTGCTTTTTCCGACTGATTTAGAATATTTCGGAATTCCGCTAGCGGAAAGGCCAGCTGGGTTCTAATTAAAAAGTTAGCTATATCCTGCTGGTTATCAGCTATCTGGTGCAAAAATAAGGGACCGGAGACAGAGCACCATTCGTAGGAAACCGAACTGGGCGGCAGAATGGCTGCATCGCTGCGCTGCATCAACCGGCACATTTCCGAAGCATCCAGGTTCTGGTGTATGGTTATCTCCGGATATGCCTGCGCAAAAGCCGTTAACTGCTCCCGGTAAGCATAAGCCGAGCCGATTACCACGTTAATTATCAGTTGTTTATCCGCTACCAAAACCGATTGTAATAAGTACAGAGTATGGTTATCTGGGTCGGCCCCACCCATGTTCAGAAGAATGCTTTTTATTTGAGTAATTTCCCGGGTTTGTTTCGCCGCCTCTAAAAAAGGAGCGCGTAAAAGGGCGTAATTAGGGCCCAGGCAGTATCGGGTATACGGTTCTGCTTCATAAAGCTCCGGAATTACGCCGCCAGCCTGGTTTATGATGACATCGGCAACAAACGGGAAGGCATGGATGTCGTCGAGGCAAACCAATTTGTTTCCGTAAGCTTTGATTATTTGCTGGTAAGCCGTTGTAAACGCATACCCATCCAAGACAACAATATCGGAAGGGTTCAGAATTTTGATTAAAGCCGTTGCTTCCTGCTGGTATTGCTGGGTTGCGGGCAGGGAGATAAACTTTATTCCGGCTTGCGCCAGATTTGATAAAATAGTCGGATCGGGTTCCTGAATAACCAAAACGCATTCAAAATCATCCTGCAGCATGCTAGCCAAGGCCAGGGAACGAACCACGTGACCTAAACCAATGCGGGAATTTCCATCAGCCCGAAAAATAATGCGCTTCGTGGGTAGCAAATGAATGGGTTTTAAGTGAGAATATTTTAAATCTTTTTTTGTTCGACCTGGGCATTCAGGGCAACCAGTTCAGGATGCGCATCTAAAATATTGCAAATTTCAGTTGCAGCCAGGTTTTGTGCCTGGTACTGTTGTATTAACCGCCTGATAACTTCAAAATCTTCGGGCGTATCCAGCGTAATCCGGTAATGGCTTTTATCCTGTGGTTGGATGAAGTGGCGTAATTTTACCTGACCTGACCGGTTCTGATTGATATAAGGCGTTACATGCTCCAATTCGGCTGGTTCAGTAGCTTTCAAAAAGGCTTCCTGCAGCAAGGCAAAAGAAAATATTTCGAAATCGAAACCCCGGGGAAAAGTCCGGACGAGGCAATTCGAAAGATATATTTGGTTGTCGTGGGCTGCCAGGTATTCCTGAACGGCGGTTGCAATTAAATGTCCATCAATCAGAGGACAATCGGAGGTAACCCGGATAATCAAATCTAATTTGTGAAGCCGGGCACATTCGTAGTAACGACTTAGTACATTTTGCTCATTTCCTCGGTAATACTGAACCTGGTGTTTCCGGGCAAATGCTACCAGCGGTTCATCTGTCTGGTTCGTCGTGGTGGCAATAAAAACCGGTAAATTGCTCTTTTGCAGCCGCTCCAGGTGGTACTGTAAAATTGTTTTTTGGTTGATGGGCAGTAAGACTTTGCCAGGCAGGCGGGTGCTGGTCATGCGAGCCTGGGTAATAATACCAATATTGGGGGAGGTGCTCATCGTCCGATAAATTCCAGAACTTTTCTGATTACAAAATCCTGTTCTTCGTCCTGTAAACCCGGAAACATAGGTAAACTCAGGCAATGGGCGTAATATTCCTCAGCCTCCGGGAAGTTGCCGATCTTAAAACCTAAACTTTGGTAAAAAGGCATGGTATGTACCGGAATATAATGCACCTGCGCAAAAATCTGGTGCGCTCTTAAAAAATCATACAAGCCCTTCCGGTCATGTACCAGGATTACATAAAGGTGGTAGGCGTGAAAAATTGCATTCTCTTCAACCCTACTTTTATTAACCGCCGGATTAAGGATTTTTATTTCCGGCCTGATGGCAAAGGCTGCATCGTATTTTCCAGCGATCTGCTGCCGGCGCTGTAATCCGGCGTCGGCGCGTTTTAATTGTGAAATGCCCAAGGCGGTAAGCATATCGGGCATCCGGTAATTGTAGCCCAGTTCCTGCATTTCGTAGTACCAACCGCCCGGATTCTGGTCCAATTGTTCCGGGTCTTTTGTAATGCCATGGGTGCGCAGCAAGAGTAACTTTTCGTGCAAATCGCGGCAGTTGGTCGTGATCATGCCGCCTTCGCCGGTAGCAATATGCTTAACCGGGTGAAACGAGAAAATAGCTAAATCAGCGAATTGGCTATTGCCGCACATTTGCTTTTTACCAGCAGTATCGACAAAATAGCCGCCGGGGGCGTGGCAGGCATCTTCTAGCAGCCACAATCCATGGGCATCGGCCAGGTTCCGGAATGCTTCCAGGTTTATTGGGTAGCCGGCAAAATCAACCGGAATAATACCGGAAAAATATCCCCGTGGCTTGCTTTGGATTAAGGCATTTACTTTCTGAATATCCAGTAGGGCCGTTTCGGGATCTATATCGGCAAAGTAAATTTCGCCGCCTGCATATTTAATACAATTGGCCGAAGCCACGAAGGTTATGGGTGTGGTAATAACCCAAGTGCCCGCCGTCACGCCTAAAGCCAGGGCACACAAGTGCAGGGCGGCCGTTCCATTGGCTACGGCTACGGCATAATCCGCGCCGATATATTCCGCAAAGGCTTTTTCGAATTCTGCAACTTTCGGGCCCTGGGTCAGGAAATCCGATTGCAGGGTTTGAACAACCGCTTGAATATCTTCGGCCGTAATATGTTGTCGGCCGTAAGGAATTGGCTTCATTTAAAAAATATTTTACACCGAAAAGGTGGGGTCTACGTGCAATCGGATCAGCTCCCGGAGTTTTGCCGGATTTAACCAGATATTATTTGTTTGGGAATTATAGCGAAAACCCGGTTCTACCATCTTGCCGTTAAAAGCCCTTAGAAATTCCTCGGTGCTCCATTTGTTGGGCGTAGCCGGCAGAATTACAAAATATTTTTTCAGTTCCACGGTGCTGTAGGAGTCTGTTTCGGTAATCATTTCTTCGTGCAGTTTCTCGCCCGGCCGGATACCTACCACCTCCAGGCGCGCTTGGGGCGCAATGGCCTCGGCCAAATCAGTTATTTTAAACGAAGGAATTTTAGGTACATAAATCTCACCGCCCCAAGCGTGTTGTAAAGCATGCAAAACCAGTTCAACGCCCTCGTCCAACGATATATTAAAACGGGTCATATCGGGGTGCGTGATGGGTAAAACACCTTCCTGGCGCCGGTCTAAAAAGAAAGGAACCACTGAACCCCGCGAGCCGATTACGTTGCCGTACCGGACTACCGAAAAAGCCAGGTCGCGGCTGCCTTTTATGTTGTTAGCAGCTACAAATAATTTATCGGAACACAGCTTGGTGGCGCCGTACAGATTTATGGGTGCGGCCGCTTTGTCCGTGGACAAGGCTACTACTTTTTTTACCCCGCAATCCAAGGCGGCATTAATAACGTTTTCGGCCCCGAAGATATTCGTTTTAATACATTCCATCGGATTATATTCGGCAGTGGGTACCTGTTTCAGGGCGGCAGCGTGCACAATTACATCAATACCTTCGCAAGCGCGGCGCAAGCGTTCACCGTCGCGAATATCGCCAATAAAATACCGGATTGCCTTGTATTGAGATGGCGAGAATTGCAGGGCCATTTCAAACTGTTTCAGCTCATCGCGTGAATAGATGACCAGCCTTTTTACGTTGGGATACTGAGCCAGTATCGTACTCACAAATCTTTTGCCAAATGAACCGGTACCGCCGGTAACCAGGATAGAAGTATTATTAAGATCTAAATCCATTCTTTAATGTTTAAGAAGGCTGCTTAGGGCCATATTATTATACCGGCAACCTGTTTCTTTTACGGACGGCAAGTTACATATTTTCTGGCAGTACTTTGGCAAGGCTATGGCTGCAACTTGTATATTTACACTCTCCTTTTCGGCACACATATGTGGTTAAAAAACCTTTACGCTAAAATAAGTAACTGGATAAATTATTCTTATGGGTTTACAACGGTGCATCAGTCGCCGCAGAAAATAGTAATAAAACCAGGCTATTGGGTAGCGTTTGACCAAATAGAAAAAGATTTCTTAACACTCGCGGCGGCCTCCTTTAATTTTGAAGTTGATTATTCCCGGGGTTACCGGCAGAAAGAAATTGCTTTGATTCCGCTCACCGATGTCACTTTCCTGGGCAATTCCGGCGCGGTTGTAAAGCAAAATAAGATAATAAAGGAATCGGTTTTCGACCAGTTGCGCCTTGCAAAATCGCCGGCTTTCCGGAGCCCCGCCTGGATGGTACCGCAACAGAAAGCGGGGCTTTATACTTCGCTCATGCATTTGCCCTGGGCCGAAAAAAGTAACTATCATTGGTTTTTAGATTGCCTGCCCCGACTTTACGCTATAATTAAAAGTATCACGGCCCCCACCATCTTAATTATTCCGGCCAGCATGCCCGCCTTCCAGCGTGAAACCCTGGACTTTCTCCTCCGGGAACATCCGGGAATTTCCTTGCAAACCATCTCAAAAAAACAGAAGTGGCAGCTGCCGGATTTTGCCCTGCCTACTTTTGTCAGTAATCATTACAGTGGCTTTTTACCTCCCGATATTTTAAATTTTATTCGCCCGAGCATCTGGCACGGCTACGGCGTAACCGAAGCACCAGAAAAAAGCCGGTTGTATATTAGCCGGGGTAAAGCGGCCAAACGACGTTTGCTGCAAGAAGCAGATATAATTAAAGTTTTAGACGCTTTTGGGTTTACGACAATTTACGCCGAAGATTTTACTTATGCAGAACAGGTCAGGCTTTTTTACAATGCCCGTTTGGTAGTTGGGGCGCACGGGGCTGGCTTAACTAATATTTTATTCGGACGAGACCTGCAGGTAGTAGAGTTGCACCCGGCCGATATGGTGCGTTCGCATTATTTTATGATCTGTAAAGCGTTGGGTTTTAATTATCATTATTTAATAGGCAGTGCCGGCAACAGCAAACAAGACTTTTACATTGAACCCGAGAAACTAAAACAATTTTTGACAAGCCTGTTAGAAAATGAAAACGCCGGTAAAGCGCAGCTTTGCTAAGTCCGGATGATTTTAGCTAATTCGCCGGCCAGGTTAAACCGGGAATAGCGCTGGTAATTAACTAAAGGCAAGTCCAGGTTATGATTGATTTTCCAGGCGTGGCAAAGTTGGTCCAGGTGATCGTAAATTAAATCAAAAGCAGCATAATGGAAAACCCGGCCAGCGCCGCACTCATCTATTATATGGTCGGCATCGCTGTGGATGGGCCCGATACAAATAATCGGTTTATTCGCAGCTAAATATTCGAACAGCTTGCCGGGCAGGATGCAGTAGTTATTTTCTACATCCGGAATTCCCATCAGCAGAATGGTAGAGGAAAGCAGATATTTTACCGATTCGGAATGCGGAACAAACGGAATCAGGTGCGTGAGGTGCTGCAGACCGGCCCCTTCTATCTGGGTTTTCACTTCGGTGGCTATTTTACCCACAAAGCGCAATTGGAAAGGAATTTCCGGGTACACGGTGGTAAGCTTGCCGAGCGCCTTCAGAAATATTTCGATGTTGTAGATCTCGGTCAGGGTGCCTGTATAGGTAATAACAAAGGCCTCATTTGGCGGCATTGAGGGATTTTGGAAATCTTCTTCGTCGTACCCGTTCGGAATCACACTTATTTTATTATTTTCTAACGACGAGTCTTTCGCCAGAAACAAACGTTTGGTATCGGTACTGGTAACCAGTATTGCATTGGCCTTTTGCAGCACAGATCGCTCATAATTTTCGTCTATTTTCCGGGCCAGGCGGGTGTGCTGCAAATCTTTGTAGTAATAAATATCCGTCCAGGGGTCGCGCAAATCCGCAATCCATTTAATATTAAATTTTTGCTGTAGGTGCAAACCGATTAACTGGCTGGAGTGGGGGGGGCTGGTGGTAATAATGGCAGCAAACTTTTCGGTGGCCAACAGCTCGGAGCAAGCCTTAATGGCGTATTTATTCCAACCGACGCGGGCATCCGGAATAAATAAATTTCCCCGGAGGAATTTGAAAAATTTCTGCACCAGGCTGCCTTTCTTTTCGTTAGCAAATCCGCCGTACGGTATTTCTTTTTTACCCGTTAATTTTTTATAATATTCAAAAGGCTCGTTCGTGGTGGTGCGGATAACCCGGGTGCCGGGCGGAATATCGGCGGCTAGGCTATCATCCAGCACCGGGTAAGACCCTTCTTTTTCCGAAACCGTAACTACTGTAGGAATAATATTATGAGCTGGCAGGTGTTTTACAAATTTTAGACAGCGTTGCACCCCAGCGCCACCGGAGGGCGGCCAGTAGTACGTAATAAATAGAACCTGAATTTTTTCGTTATCGGGAACAGCAGCCAAGCCGGAGTAGTTTATTAGTTTAAAATATTATATTTAAAGGTGGTCAATATACGTACCTTTTGATAAAAATATCCCTTGGTTTCCCGAAATTTAAGTATTTTTGTAATCCTATAGCCCTTGAAATAATATGTTTGATAATTTAAGTAATAAATTAGATAGAGCGTTCAAAACCCTGAAAGGTCAGGGGAGCATCACCGAAATTAACGTAGCCCAAACCATTAAAGAAGTGCGGCGCGCCCTGGTGGATGCGGACGTTAACTACAAAGTGGCCAAAACGGTTACCGACAAAATTAAAGATGAGGCCATGGGACGCGATGTTTTAATCGCTGTGTCGCCGGGGCAGTTGATGGTGAAAATTGTGCACGAAGAGCTAACGGCCTTAATGGGCGGCGAAAAGCAGGATATCCAGTTGAAAGGTGACCCGGCCGTTATCCTGATTGCCGGTTTGCAAGGTTCCGGGAAAACGACCTTTACCGGTAAGCTGGCAAACTTCCTGAAAAAGCAAAACCGCACCGTGTTAATTGCTGCCTGCGACGTTTACCGGCCGGCTGCTATTGACCAGGTAAAAGTTTTGGCCGAACAGGTGGGGGTAGAAGTTTACAGCGAAACCGAAAATAAAAATCCGGTACAGATTGCACAGAATGCGATTGAGTACGCCCGGAAAAATAATAAGAAAGTAGTGATCATCGATACCGCCGGCCGTTTGGCTGTGGATGATGCGATGATGCAGGAAATTGCCGATATCAAAAATGCCATAAAGCCGACCGAAACTTTATTTGTGGTAGACTCCATGACCGGTCAGGATGCGGTAAATACGGCCAAAACTTTTAACGAGCGCATTAATTTTGATGGCGTAGTACTCACGAAACTCGATGGCGATAGCCGGGGAGGAGCGGCTTTATCTATCCGGGCCGTGGTAGAGAAACCTATCAAATTTATCAGTACCGGGGAAAAAATGGAAGCCCTCGATCTGTTTTATCCTGATCGGATGGCTCAGCGGATTTTGGGTATGGGCGACGTAATATCTCTGGTAGAGCGGGCGCAGCAAAGCTTCGATGAGGATGAGGCCCGCCGCATCAACCAAAAAATTCGCAAAAACCAATTTAACTTCGACGACTTCCTATCGCAATTAGAGCAGATTAAAAAGATGGGCGATATCAAAGACCTGGTGAGCATGATCCCGGGAATTGGCAAAGCCATGAAAGATGTGGAGATTGATGAAAATGCCTTTAAACCCATCGAGGCGATTATCAAATCGATGACAAAAGCCGAAAGAGCCAACCCCGACATGATTAGCGGCAGCCGGCGCAACCGGATAGCTAAAGGCAGCGGTACTACCATTCAGCAGGTAAATAACCTGATGAAGCAGTTTAACGATATGCGTAAATTAATGAAGGACATGAATAAAATGACCGGCAAAGGTGGCGCATTGGCTAAAATGAGATCGATGGGCCGTTAGTATTTGCTTCCTTAAACCGATTTAGAAATAGCTTATATTTAGCTGTTTTTTTTAATCGTTTAATATTTTTCAGCAGCTATTTAAATTCTGGTAATTCTTTCGGGAACAACCAGCACTTAAATAGCTGCTTTTTTTATGGAATAAGTAATATTTAAATTTGAATGTTTCTTTAAGGTTTTATGGGAAGGGCTAAAGGCTGCGAAGTAATGGAAGAATATTTTCTTAAATCACCAAACTGGCGAGGAATATTATGGACTGTTTTGGAGTAGCATCTTCAAATAGTCTTTTAAGTGGAGGAGCAGCTTTCGAAGCGCCTTCTAAAATATTTATTCTAAATAACCTTTCTTTTATTTAAGGGCATTGCTTGCGAAAGCATTTAAAAATCTATATTTAATTCATTTAATATTCAGTGCGGTTAGTTTTGTTTTGCCATTCCCGGAAAGCTACCAGTGCCTCATCGCGAAGTAGTTGATGCATGGGAATGGTGCGTTGGGCAAGCGGTAGTGCAAGTTCTTCGTAAATAAATTGGTCGTCGAAGCCAGCTTGGGCGGCGTCTTGTTTGTTGTTGGCGTAGTAAACAATTTTTGGCCGGGCCCAATAAATAGCGCCTAAACACATGGGGCAAGGTTCGCAACTGGTATATAATTCGCAATCAGTTAGTTGGTGCGTACCTAGCACAGCGCAGGCTTTCCGGATGGCATCTACTTCGGCGTGGGCCGTTGGGTCGTTAGAGGCCGTAACATTATTATAACCCCTCGCAATTATTTCGCCGTGCCGTACTACTACCGCGCCAAAAGGTCCACCCCAACCCGCCTGCATTTTCTCGATTGAAAGCTGAATCGCTTCCCGCATAAATCCCTCTTTATTCTCCATTATAAAAATATTTTAATCTAAATCCAATAAAATAAATTTGTTTCCTGGATAAAGGAAAGTTATGCTTTAGATTTATTCATTCTCTTTATACCTAGGTAAGGAATCAGGAGTTCAGACGATTAATCTCCTCCTTCAAGGCAACCAATATTTCTTCACAATTAACATTCGCTCGCAAAATTAAACCCGGTATTAGCATTGTTTTACCAGGGTCTTGGGAATATACTTGAATTTTTTCGCAGATTAATTCCAGTTCCGGATTGCCTATCCGCAGCACCGATGATTTCATTTTATGGGCTAGCTTTTTTGTTTCGGTCCATTTTTCTTCTTTTGCTTGGGCGCTGCCATTTCTGGCGGGGTACTAACTGCATTAAAATCAGGACTTCGGCGCAACAGGGTAGCCACTTTCTGCAACATTGCCTCCGGATCAAAAGGTTTGGATAAGTAGGCATCCGCGTCTGCCGTAAAATATTACTGAACTTCAGCCGGCCAGGCTCTTTGCACTTCCGGATGTAATTGAGGGCTTCGTAACCGTCCATTTCGGTCATTTGCATATCCATCAGAATGCGGTCGTAGGGTTTCTGATAAAATAACTCCAAAGCTTCCAGGCCATTATCCGCAATATCCAGGCTGAAACCCCAATCACAAACTGTTTTTGACCAGCAATTGATTTATTTCATGTCTTCGGCCAGTAATAAGTGCAAATGGCCTGATGCTGCACTCACACTGGTTGCGGGCCTGGCCGGTATTCGTTCCGGTAGGAGGTGGTTGTTTGGGGTCGATTTAAAAGGTAACCAAAAACAAAACCTGTTCTATCCTTTGCGTTACCTTACGCGATTCGTATAAGTAAGCGGCCGTAACAAAAACGAAAACTATTAAGATAAATTTGAAAGAAAGGTAAATTTTGGTAATAAGCTTCAAGTAAATTAGGGCTGGAGGAGCTACGGTTAAAGCCGGGTATTCAAATTTAAATAGAATTAAGCGGGCAAAATAGTAAATTGCGCCTCTTTTATAAAATAAAAAGTTGGTTTAGGGGCCAATGCGCCTTTTTTTACCCTGAGCTGACTACAGGAATTTGAAATATATAAATATGAAGATAGGAGCCGACATTATTGGCAATGCCCTACAAGATTTTATGGCTGGCGATCCGGAAGCGACCATTCGGGTTTACTCCGATATTGCGGAACCGGATTTATTAACGGCGGCTTACTTTTTCCGAAATTGGGAACAGATGCCGGCCCTGGAAAAAACAGCGCTGGAATATTGCCGCGGGCAGGTAGCCGATTTGGGCGCCGGCGCCGGGAGCCATAGTTTGTTTTTGCAGCAAAAAGGCCTGGTGGTAACAGCATTCGATATCTCAAAAGGCGCCTGTTCGGTGATGAAAAAGAGAGGGGTGAAAAAGGTAACGCAAACAAATATTTTTGAACTAGGCCCCAACCGATACGATACCATCTTAATGCTTATGAACGGCATCGGGCTGGTAAATTCTCCAGAAGGGCTAACATACTTCCTCGAACGCCTGAAAAAGAATTTACATCCGGGTGGTCAGTTAGTAGTCGACTCATCCGATATCACTTACATGTATTACGACGAAGATGGCGCTTTAAACCTGAATTTAAACGGCGAATATCACGGGGTGGTAACTTACCAGATGGAATATAAAAATATTAAAGGGCAGCCCTTTAAATGGCTTTTTATAGATTTTCCGGTCCTGAAAGATTACGCCGAACAATGCGGTTACTCCTGTACCTTGATTACCGAAGGTGAAAATGATCAGTTTTTGGCGCAGCTGACTTTACTATAGTAGACGAATAGCATATTTATTTCACTTAAATTTTTCATAGCCTTAGTAGCAAAACCAGCCCATGTTTCGCCTAATCCTTTAACCTTATGTGTTTATCAGAAATATTTTTAAATCGTGCAATGTTTTATTTTATATACGATTATAACTATAAGTTATAAGCTATCGTCCTGTTTTAAGAATAACTTCATTTTATTTAAGCCAATACTTATTACTTTCAGCAAGATTAATAAAAAAGCTAAACCTAATCCGGCAAGAAAACCCTTAAACAAATTTTTTATTAAATTATCTGTTTCTGAATGACCGTAAGCAATAAATGGATCTATAATTTCAATTTCAGAATTAATATATAAAAGCTTATCTATGTTTAATTGCTGTTCGTAAAGACGCATATCTTCCCGGTAAATCTCGATAGGATTGGTTCCTTTATCATCTAAAATGACATTGTTTGTTCCAGAACGGCCGGCCGCCTGGCTTTTGTAACTAAGAGCAATATTTCGTTTTAGGGTATCTAAATTAGAAGATTCTTTAATTAGTTTGGCCTTCCTGTTTTTTAGGTTCGTCCTTTCAATTTCAATGCGTTTTTTTACAAAAGTATTTTTAGAAATATAATTAACGATGGCTGAATCCAGTCCTCTTAAAGCTGTAGTATCAAAAACCTGAACCTTTATTTGAAAAGATGTGTCCTCAGCACTTAGAATCAGAGAGTCTAATCGCCGCTTATTGCCCTCCGTATCTTTGTAAAGATCAATTAATAATTTCATGCTTGGCGAAACTATCGGTTCAATTTGAATGCTTTTTAATTTTTCGGCATTAGAAGACGGAATTTGCAATATTCTGGCCAATGAAATATAGTTTTGTTCTTTGCATAACAAATCCAAATTCTGAATAGAATTATTTATAAACTGGCCTCTGTAATAAACCGAACTTAAGGTCATACTGGATTCATAATAAGGTCGGGCAATAAAGGTATATGCCAAACCAACTAAGGAACCCAATAAAATCAAAAATATAATTGTTTTAAGATTGGCAAGCAGGGTATCTAGAAACAAGAAAAATACCCGGAAAAGTCCTTTGAAAAACCTGGAAAAACCATTGGCAATCGAACTAAATAGCTTGCTTAAATCAATTTCTTCTTCCGAAGTGCTTTTTCTATTATCGTTGTTTACTTCTTTATTATTCATGAATGGAAATGTCAGCCACGCAAATTTATAACTTTTAATACCTTTCCATCAATAAAAATTAATTTTAAAGTTCTTTTTCAACTAAGTAATAAAATTAAAGGATGGGGAGAAGTGTATTTATTGTTATATCCCCGTTATTTCAATTTTAAAACTTTGATTCAGAGTCTCCTTGTCAATAAGAATGTATTTAATGCTAATTTGCACAAAAATTAAAGGGAAAGTGGTTCTGAAATTATATTATAATTTAAAAAATAAATTAGGAGAGAAGGAGAATTCAAGGAAAATACTGGCAAATATAAGTTGGTTGTTTTTAGATAAAATATTTAGAGTAGGGTTAAATTTTGCTATTACAGTTTTGATAGCGAGGTATTTAGGCGCTCAAAATTTTGGCTTATGGAATTACGTAATTGCTTTTGTAGCGCTGTTTAGTATTTTGTCATCTTTGGGCCTGGATAGTATTGTAACCCGGAACTTAGTTAAAGAAGAAGGTTTAAAGGAAGAAATTTTAGGGGCTGCTTTTATTCTTAAATTATCAGGGGCCAGTCTGGCCCTTATATTATCGGTTATAACAATTTTTTTCTTGCGGCCTGGAGAGCAACTTACTTTTTATCTCGTTTTAATAACGGCAACATCCCTTCTTTTTCAATCCTTTGACGTAATTGACTATTTTTTTCAGTCAAAACTCCAATCCAAATTCGTTGTATACTCCCGTAATGCTGCTTTTTTACTTTCAGCCGGAGTTAAATTTGCCATTCTATATTTTAAAGGCCCGCTTATTTTATTTGTAGTGGCTACTTTATTTGAAGTTGTTTTAACAGCAGTATTTTTAATTATTGTATATAGGCGAGGTGGTGGTTCTGTATTACAGTGGAAAGTAAAAATACCAGTAGTAAAAAAACTTTTCTTAGATAGTTATCCTTTGGCCCTGGCGGTAATGGTAATTCTGATTTATATGCGAACTGACCAAATTATGTTAGGCAGCATGATTGGTGATAAAGCCGTAGGAATATTTTCAGCCGCTGTAAGGTTATCTGAAGCCTGGTATTTTATTCCTTCGGTTATAACTAACTCTATTTTGCCCGCACTAATCAGGGTTAAGGAAATAGATCAGGATATTTACCTGAAAAAACTGCAGCAATCTTTTAAAATAATGGCTGTATTAGGTATTTCCACGGCTATTATAATTTCCTTTTTAGCAGCACCTATTATCAAAACCCTTTACGGCCCTGAATTTGAAGAAGCTGCCGCTATTTTGGCAGTTCATACCTGGACAAGTGTTTTTGTTTTTCTAGGATTTGCCTCGGGAAACTGGTTTGTGGTTGAAAATTTACAGAAATATGTTTTTTACCGGACCTTAGCCGGGGCTGTAATTAATGTGAGCCTTAACTTTTTCCTCATTCCTATCTACGGGGGCTTAGGGGCAGCTTTTGCTACCCTTATTTCCCAATTTGTTGCCTCTTATTTCTTTAACTTATTTAACAGTAAAACTTACCCGGTTTTCATTATGCAAACCAAAGCCTTGGTTCAGGTGGTAATACTAAAAGATTTATTTGATTATATTAAAAGTAAAAAGAAAATTTTTAGCTAAAGTTTCCAAAATTATAAGAAAGAACCTTTTGAACTTTAAGCAACGTTCGAGGAAAAAGTAGAATTATTTTTATACTTTAATCCCATGAAAGCGAATAGATGCAAACAAGTTGAAAATATTATTTTAAATAAATATAATTAAATATTCATTTTTCAAAAAAATAATACTAAAGGGTCGCTTCGTATTTACCTTTGTATTTTTTAAAATAATCATGTATAAAATCTAAAGCTTTTTCCGGGGGCATTGTTAATAGAACATCTACATCCTTATTATAGGGAAATTTGGCTGCCCTATCGGGTTTGTTTATATAACCATCTCGGTATGCCTCACCTGGTTCTAGCTTTTTGAAGTTCTTGTTTTTTTCTTTGGGAACCAGAAAAGCATTATTATAATAAACTTCGACTAAATCATAATGAAATTCTTCGCATAACAGGTGCAACTGGCTGATAGATTGGCCAAAAAAGTGGTTTACTCCCCAAACATAATCCCGACTATATTTAACTGTAAATTTTATTGGGAAAGGAATTTTTTCGTTTATTTCTGCGCAGATTAGGGTTGGCCTATATTTCTGAAGTAATTCCTTCATAACAAAATAATCATACCCATCAATATCAAAGCTCAAAAATCCAAAATCATAAGGGATTTCATAACCTTCCAACAACTTCACTACGTTATCGGGATAAACAAAAGCTTTACTCAGTAGAACATTGTCAAAATTTTTATAAGAATTAGCCAGCGAGGCAAATGCTTTATTATCACATTCTACGGCCAACCCGCCATAACCATCTTTGTATAAATGGTAAGTATTGGACATGAAAATTCCGTCATTAGCGGCTATATCAACAGCAATTTTTTTGTGGTCCAGCTGATTTAAGAATCTTTTAATGATTTCTTCCTCACCTAAATTCGAAAATCCTTTTTTTGCTTTAAAAAATCTTTTTAACCGATCTGCTATCATTAAAAACCTAGCTTATACCTAATACTATTATTTAAGCAGCAAATATAATTAATAATAAAGGACCTCCAAATGTAAAGGACCGAAGAACCCCCCTGGTATTTTCTAGATTGTGGGGTCCGGGTTCAAAACTTTTAAGTAAATAAGAAAAGACGCTATCTTAAATATCTGATTAGCCCATCCGATAAAATATTATTAGTTAAATTTGCAGCATGAATAACCAAAATCTAGCTAATAGATTTTTAAACATGCCGAGAGAGTTTACCACTCCTATATTATTTCTTCTTTTTAATCGACCGGATACTACCCAAAAAGTATTTGACGAAATAAGAAAAGTTAAGCCTAAAAGCTTGTACGTGGCTGCTGATGGCCCCCGGCAAACAGTTGAAGGAGAAACACAGGATTGCTTGGCGGCCCGGCAGATAATCAAACAGGTTGATTGGGACTGTAACGTAATTACTTTATTCAGAGAAACTAACCAGGGATGCCGAGTAGCTCTAAGTTCTGCTATAGATTGGTTTATTGGTCAAGAAGAAGAAGGTATAATTTTAGAAGATGATTGTTTACCCGACCAAAGCTTCTTTTGGTTCTGTCAGGAATTGCTGGACTATTACCGGACTAATCATCAGGTAATGCATATCAGTGGAAGTAATTACCAATTTGGTAGAAAAATAGGAGATGCATCTTACTACTTCTCACGGTTAGCTCATATCTGGGGTTGGGCTACCTGGCGAAGGGCCTGGCAATTATACGATGTAAATATGACGACTTTTCCCCGGTTTTTGGAAGAGGGGAAAATTAAAGAAATTTTTTCTGATGCCCAAGTACAACGTAACTGGATTAAGAACCTTACTAAAATATACAAAGGCGCCAATACCTGGGATTATCAATGGGCTTATGCCAATTTGGTAAATAATAGCTATTGTATAATCCCAAATGAAAACCTCATTTCAAATATCGGGTTTGGTAAAAAGTCTACCCATACCTTTAACAAAGATGATGTTTTGTCTAACCTGCCCGTGCGTAGTATCGAGCAGATTATACATCCAAAAAAATGGGAGTATGCGGTGGACGCTGATCATTACACAAATACTAAAGTTTTTAACCCACCATCTTTACTATCGCGGTTA
>JAQBNV010000136.1 GCA_028288395.1 Adhaeribacter sp.
GAGTCTTCCCGGATCACTACCCAGGGATTTGGTTCTTCTGTACCTGTTGCTGATAATACGACTGCAACCGGTAAGCAAGCCAACCGTCGGGTAGAAGTAGCTATTTTTGCGAACGAGAAATTGAAAAAAGCTGCTGAACGCGGTGATATCAAATAATTCAGATTTCAGATTTTACTTATAAAAAAAGCCAGGCTCTTAAGCCTGGCTTTTTTTATAAGTCTCTTTTTTAATTAATCTTGCCAAATTCCGAATTTACCTTGCTCATAATCCTGGTAAGCTTCCTGAATTTCGGCTTCCGTATTCATAACAAAAGGTCCGTAAGCTACCACAGGTTCGTTAAAGGGTTGGGCGTGCCCAAGCAGCACGACACTGTCAGCGGTAGCTTCTATCGTCAGGTATTCCCCGTCCTGATTGAATTGGACCAGGTTTAATTTAGGTACTAGCTGGTTGTTAATATTTATCTCGCCTCTTACTACGTACAGGAAAATCGTGTGCGTGGCGGGTACCTGGGTATTAAATTTACCGCCCGCTTTAAAGTTTACGGTGAATAACTGAATATCCGTTAAAGACTGAATGGGCGCAACAACATCCTGCCAGTAGCCCGACACTACCTGGAGCTTTACTTTGCCTTCATCCAAGCTGACCAGGGGTATGTCTTCTTTCTGCAAACCAACATAATGAGGCGCGGTTAGTTTATACCGGGCGGGCAGGTTTATCCATAATTGTAGAATTTCCAGGTCGCCGCCTTGCGCCTTAAATTCAGCCGACGAAACTTCGGCGTGAATCAAACCCCTACCAGCGGTCATCCACTGAATGCCGCCTGCGCGAATGGTACTTTCGTAGCCGCCGGTGTCCTTGTGCATAATATCGCCTTCCAGAATAAACGTAACCGTTTCGAAGCCCCGGTGCGGGTGCGGGCCAAAGGGCAAACCACTGTTGCGGGCGGGATATTTCTGCGGACCGTGATGGTTTAAAAACAAGAACGGATCCAGTTGATCAATCGCCAGGGAAGGCGAAGGCAAGGCGCGGTAAGTAGTTAGGTTGCCAATAGGAGCTGCAATGGCCTGATGTATTTTTTTTATGGTTCTCATTGCTGTTGTATTTAAAATTATTTAATAAAAAGCCTTGCAGAATAAAATCAGGCAAGGCTTTTCTGGGCCAATTAGATAAGTTATGTTTAAACTACTTCCAGGAACAGATCGGCTTTTTCCCGGCGCACTTTCTTCTGGCTTACCAACCAGTCTTTTTCAGCATCGCGGTAACCCAATGGCAATAGCGTTACACTCCGTAAGCCTTTCTCTTTCAGGTTTAGTAATTCGTCGAGAGCAGCGGCATTGAAGCCTTCCATGGGGGTGGCATCTACTTCTTCGGTGGCCGCAGCGGCAATGGCAGTACCAAAGGCAATATAGGCCTGACGGGCTGCCCACTGATAATTTTGCTCAGGCGTGTTACCATTTGCAATGTTCAGCAAAGAGTTTTTGAAATCTGCCAGCGATTCCGGCGTTACGCCCCGGGTTTCAATAGTATTATTTATGTATTCGTTTATTTGCGCTTCCGTGATATTATCCCAGGCAGCAAAGATGAGCAGGTGCGATGCTTCTACAATCTGCGGTTGGTTATAAGCTACTTTCTGAATTTCCTTCCGGCGGTTTTCGTCTTCCACTACCAGAATGCTGTAGGGTTGTAAACCCATAGAAGATGCCGATAACCGGGTTGCTTCTAATATATTATCTATTTTGGCTTGTGATACTTTCTGGCCGTTCATGCGTTTGGCAGCGTAACGCCAGTTTAAAGCTTGTATTAAGTTCATGATTGGAAAAATTGATTTTAGATTTAAAGTAAGAAATAGAATTTTTAATTATTATTTAATATTGTTATAAATGCTAACACTGTTAAGTGGAGTCGAAAAAAACCTTAATTTATTCTCGGTAGCAACTTTGTAAAATACAGGTGAGCGTTTATTGAATAAAGAACGATGCTAATTCTAAACATTTTTAATAAACCCCCGAACGGCATCCTGCAGAACCAATTGATGAAGACTGTCCGGACAAGCGGTGCGATCAACCATATTAATGGAAACCAAACCGTGGAGCAGGGACCAAAAGGTGTGAAATTTTAGAAAAGGATCGGCATCAACCGCTTTGCTCCCGGCTATTAAATCCTTAATAGTAGTTTGTAACAACTGTACAAAATTACCAAGTTCAGGCATTTGTCGGGCCGCTTCGCAGGTAGGCATACCTAAGCCGTACATCAGCTGGTAATATTCTTTGTTTTGGAAAGCAAATTCCCAGTAGGCTTGTGCCATTGCCGTTAATTGTTCCGCCGGGTGGTTTGCGGAAGACTGGGCTTGTATTAGTGTCGTATTTAGTTTTCGAAAGCCATCTTTCGTGAACTCCTGCATAATAGCATCTTTGTTTTCGAAGTGGCTGTAAATGACCGGCACACTGTATTCAATGGCATCAGCAATTTTCCGAATCGAAAGCATAGACCAACCCTCCTCCTGTACCAGTTGCCAGGCGGCTGTCAAAATACTTTCCCGTACTTCTTCTTTCTGTCGAAGTTTCCGCTCTAAAATGCCCATGTTGTTTATGTTATTATTTATAACAGTGTTAGCAAAGGTAATGCCAGTTCTTTTAACTGTCAAATATTCCAGAAAGTATTTAGGGATAAAATTAATGACTTCGAAGTCTGCTTCAGTTCTTTAAGAAAAAAAAATGTTAAATAACGATGCGATTGCCCGAATAATTTTGACGGAATATCTAATTGAAATAAGCCAAATCATTAAACCCTCTTATGAAATACCTCCGCAATGGTTTCTAGGTGTCTTTCTGTAGACGGGAAGAATGCCCAGTTGGATTTTGTTCAGGCTTTCGACAAAGGTTTTACCAGTTTTTTATTGATGAAGTTGCTGAAAGATATTTCCGGCATACTTCCCGGAGCCTGGAGGATATCTGGAGGCGTTTTACTCAATGATCTGCGCTTAAGCAAAAATGATTGCAATGATCCCAGAGCTACAATGCCCGTGCCTGCCTGCAAGTAGTAAGATGTTGTAAGGTGCTGCTGCCAACTGAATAAACAATTTAATTTCGGGCAGGCATTGGTTTTTACCTAATATTTAAGATTTTCGGGCTCAATTAATATTTCAAAAACAGATACATTATCTGGGAACGCCTGAATAAACCAAAAATACTATGGAAAAAACGAAAGAAACCTTATTCCGGGAAATACAACAACAGCTGGAAGACCGGGGATTTATAATTGATAAGCAGGATCAAACCCGCCCCTGGGGTGGCTTTTTTGTGATACAGGAAGACCAAGCCCCGCAGTTTGCCAACACTTATTTCAATGGCATGTCGGTCGAAAGTTTAAAAATATCCGGTAAATTAAGCCCGAAAATATTGGTCGTCGCGCCGTACAAGCGGCTTTCATGGCAATACCATTTCCGCCGGGCCGAAATCTGGAAAGTAATTCAGGGCACCGTGGGAGTAGCTACGAGCCAAACCGATGAACAAGGTGAAGTGCAGACCCACGAAGTAGGTTCACTGATAACCCTGCAACAAGGGGAACGTCACCGCTTAGTAGGTTTGAATGACTGGGGTGTGCTGGCCGAAATCTGGCAACATACTGATGCCGCCAATTCATCAGATGAAGATGATATTGTGCGGGTACAGGATGATTTTGGCCGGTAAAAGTTTGCGTTAAATATTTCCATTTCCGAGGTAACACTTTAAGCTATCCCCGAAAGATGATTTGAACCAAATAAACAAAAAGGCAGGTTCTGCTAAAACCAGAACCTGCCTTTTTTGCGGCAATTACTTTACATGCATCAAATATCACTCAAAAGAAGATAGTTCACTCCATATTTAATGCGCTACTCCGGGCTACTTAACTGGCCAGTCGTCGGTGCGGAAACTGGAAGCAGGCAAGCCGGCTTTGTTGAATAAATTAGGCTCCGCGGTATTGGTCCAGCCAAACCGTACCGCCACCGGGTTTTTAACGGATGAGGCCTGTACCACCACCGTCTGCCCAACAATTTTGGCCTTCGCTTTGACAAACTGTTGGTCGGTGCCGGCAATCTCAAAATCGGTAAGTTCTTTCCCTTTCACTACCAGGCCGGGTCCGGCATGTTCAAAATATAGCTTTATTCTATTTCCTTCCGTTTTCATGCTTTTATACAGCGGGCCGGAATAAATAATGTCTTTTTTGCCGTACGTGTTATGGAGCGCCCAATTGGCCAACCGCTGCCCCACCGGAATTTTATTGCGGGGGTGAATATCTTTAATATTGCCAATATCGCTGATTACGACCATGCCGGTTTTGGGCACCGCCAGCGTTTGCCGCTGGGCATCGCGGAGTAGGGCGCCATTTGTGTTTTCACCGTAATTATAAGGTGCAATCTGAACAAAGTAAAACGGAAATTCATTTCCCCATTCTGTCCGCCAATTTTGAATCAGAGCCGGTAATAATTGGGCATAAGTCTGGGGGCTCGTGATATTAGATTCGCCCTGGTACCACAGGGCGCCGGCCAGCCGGAAAGGAATTAACGGGGCAATCATGGCGTGGTAAGCTTTACCGGGTTTTACCGGGCCGTACGGCACATCGGTTAGTTTTGCCGCCGCACTGGCGAGTACCTGGTTATCTATTACCGTTTTGGGGTTAACCCAAACTTCGGCGGGTGTTCCGCCCCAACTGCTGTTAATGAGCCCAACCGGCACCTTTAGATTTTCGTGCAGACGCTGGCCGAAGAAATAGCCAATGGCGCTAAAATCGGGCATGGTCTGGGGGGTGCAAACAACCCATTGCCCTTCTGTATTCAGCTGCGGACCATCGGCCGTTTTTT
>JAQBNV010000141.1 GCA_028288395.1 Adhaeribacter sp.
AGCCACATCCTGACAAAGAAAACGACCAAACAGAAGCGTGCCTTAACCCATATTGGCCTAGTTAGCACGGCTGACGAAAACCGGGTTAGAGCTATGCTCAACATCTAAATATTTTTTCACCCGGGGCCTGGTTATTAAGTATTCCAAAAGAATCACCATTCTCCAAAAAGTAAATTACAATGCCAAGATCAGTAAACGTCGTAGCCGCCCGACAAAAAAGAAAGCGCATCATGAAACTGGCAAAGGGTTATTTCGGACGTCGCAAGAACGTTTGGACCGTTGCTAAAAATGCCGTAGAGAAAGGTTTGCTTTATGCTTACCGTGACCGGAAAGCCAAGAAAAGAGATTTCCGTGGCCTTTGGATTCAGCGTATCAATGCTGGCGTAAGGGAATATGGTTTGTCTTACTCGCAGTTTATGGGTGCTTTAAAGAAGGCCAATATAAACCTTAACCGCAAAGTGCTCGCCGATTTAGCCATGAATCATCCGGTTGCTTTTAAAGGTATCGTTGAGAAAGTGAAATAATTAAGAGCACTATAATAAAAAAAAGCTTAGCCTACTGCTAAGCTTTTTTTTATTATAGTCAATTATAATAAATAAGTTGCTAGAATATTAAATTTATTATATATTACCTGAATATAAACAAAAAAAGCCTTAAGCTATTAACTTAAGGCTGTGTAGCGGGGAGGGGAGTTGAACCCCTGACCTCAGGGTTATGAATCCTGTGCTCTAACCAACTGAGCTACCCCGCCGTCTTAATCGGAGTGCAAATGTATAAATAAGATTTATAGAAACACAACTTTCTTTAAAATAAAAATATTCGTTTTATTTAGACTAATAATACTTACCACACCTTAATCCATGTGCTATGAACAAGCATAAATTTGTCTGCGAACGTATCATTAATGCTTCGGCCCGCATGATTTATCCCTACTTAAGTACCGCCTCCGGTCTGGAACAATGGTTCTGCGACAAAGTAATGCTTAATGAAGATAAAATATTTAACTTTATCTGGGATAACCAAAGCCATTACGCCGAAATGACCAGCCACCGCACAAATAAATCGGTACGGTTTGTTTTTCTGACGGATGATAAGAAGCATGAGCCCGATGCCAGCTACATGGATTTTACTATTGAAACGAGTGATCTGACCCAGGAACAATATTTGCGGGTAATTGACTATTCGGACGAAGAGGACATGGAAGAAATGAAAGAGTTGTGGGACGCACTGATTGTGGGTTTACGTGAAATTATTGGTGGGTAATATTCGTTATAGTAAAAGCGGAAAATTCCGGGTTTGATTATTTAAAGCAATAACCTTTATTTATTGCTTTGATCCTTTACATGAAAAAATTAGATAAGTTAATATTAAAATCTTTTTTAGGTCCATTTGTATTAACCTTTGCGGTGGTAGAATTTATTTTACTCACGCAATACATGCTTAAATACCTCGATGATTTAGTAGGTAAAGATTTAGGAATAGAAGTAATAATTCAGTTGCTGGGCTATTTTAGCCTGAATATGGTGCCCGTGGCGCTGCCGCTGGCAGTGTTGCTTTCTTCTTTGATGACCTTCGGTAACCTGGGAGAACACCATGAACTCACCGCTATTAAAACCTCAGGCATTTCGCTGATCCGCATTTTACGGCCTATATTTTTTGTAGCTGTTTTACTATCGATAGGCGCTTTCTTTTTCAATGAAAAAATTGTTCCTAAAGCCAACTTAAAAGCATATAGCCTCCTTTGGGATATCCGGCAGAAAAAACCATCCTTAGATATCCGGGAGAAAGTTTTTTATAACGGTATACCGGGCTACAGCATTAAAGTAGACAAAAAGTTCGATGATGGCTCCACGCTAAAAGGGGTAATGATTTACGACCATTCCGAAGCCAATGGCAATACCAATGTCATATTAGCCGATTCGGGCCGCATGTACACCAAGTTCAACGATCAATATCTGGCCCTTGATTTATTTAATGGCCAGCTTTTCGCTGAGGGTTCGCAGCAAGGTTCCATTTCCACCTCCAGTAATAATGGCGCGGGATTTTTAAGGCAGAAGTTTGACAGCCAGAAACTTTATTTTAACCTGGCTTCTTTTAATCTCGACCGGACGCGGGAAGAGCTGTTTAAAGGAAGTAAAATGATGTTGAATATTAAGGAACTGAAATACGTAACCGATTCCTTGCGCACCCAATTGGGGCAGGAAAAGAAAACCAGCGGCATCCAGATTAGTTCGTATTATACTTACCTGCCCGTCGACTCCGCTAAAAGAGCGGCCAAGCCTACGATTACCAAAGTTGTAAAGCGCAAGCTACCGCCGGTTACCCGTGATATTTATTCGGCTGCCGCCAACAAGGCGCGCAATATTCGCAGCTTTACTACTACCGCCGCCGACAAAAGAAAAATAACTTACCGGGATGCAAATAATTACGAAATAGAAATTTTTAAAAAATATACTCAATCGGCGGCCTGCTTAATTATGTTTTTAATCGGGGCTCCTTTGGGAGCGATTATTAAAAAAGGTGGTTTGGGTATGCCGGTTATAATTTCTATATTATTTTTTATTATTTACTATGTGCTCACTATATTGGGCGAGAAATGGGGCCGCGAAGGTTTAGTGATAGTGCCGGCAGGCATGTGGGCTGCTAATTCAATATTATTGCCCATTGGTTTGTTTTTCCTGTACCAGGCGCGTAACGATTCTAACCTGCTGGAATTAGATTTCTGGCGCAAGCTAAATTTGCGGTTAAAGAAAAATAAGCTATAAGCGGCCGAATGTTTAAAAATATATTTCATTACCCGGAAACAATTTTGTAACTTTGCGCCTTATATAAAAAATATATACTCGGAAAAAAATAGATTGATAAGTATAAATACCCGATGAAATTAACAACTGAAGCGAAACAAGAAATTTTTGAAAAAAACAGTTTGAGTAAATCCAAAACCGATACTGGTTCTCCTGAATCGCAAATCGGACTGTTTACTCATCGTATCACCCATCTAACAGATCATTTAAAAGTTAACAAGAAAGATTTTTCTACCCGGTTAGCCCTGTTAAAACTGGTTGGTAAAAGAAGGAGACTTTTAAATTACTTATCCAAAACTGAAATTGGAAGATACCGCGCCATTATCAGTGAATTAGGTATTAGAAAATAAATATAATTAGGGAATTCATAACAAGGGTTCCCTAATTAAATTTATAGCTATTCCTTTTCTTTCTTACAATTCTTATGCAGGCTTCCGGCCTGCTTTTTAATATTCATAAAAGATGTCCTATAAAGTTATAAATAAAACCATACGTCTGGCTGACGGCAGGGAAATTACCCTGGAAACTGGTAAACTGGCAAAACAAGCTGATGGATCGGTGGTGGTAAGAATGGGTAATACCATGTTACTGGCTACGGTTGTTTCGGCCAGGGAGGCCCGGGCGGGCGTTGATTTTCTGCCTTTGTCGGTAGATTACCAGGAGAAATTTGCTTCTTCCGGCAAAATACCTGGTGGTTTTCTTAAAAGAGAAGCCCGGTTATCAGATTACGAAATTCTTATCAGCCGTTTGGTAGACCGTATTCTGCGGCCTATGTTCCCGGACGATTATCACGCGGAAACCCAGGTGCTGATTAACCTGATTTCGGCTGACCCGGAAGTATTACCAGATGCATTGGCCGCTTTAGCCGCTTCAGCCGCTATTTCGGTTTCGGATATTCCGTTTAACGGTCCTATTTCGGAAGTAAGAGTAGCTCGCATCGATGGCAAGTTTATTATAAATCCTTTCTTAACTGATCTGGGCCGGGCCGATATTGACCTGATAGTAGGTGGTTCCGCCGAAGGCGTAGCGATGGTAGAAGGCGAAATGAACGAAGTGTCGGAAGAAGAAATGCTGGAGGCTATTCAGTTCGCCCACGAGGCCATTAAAGAACAATGCCAGATTCAGTTGGAATTTGCCCAGGAAGCCGGTGCTAGCGTAAAGCGGGAATATTCTCACGAAAACAGCGACGAATCGCTTAAAAAGCAAATATTTGAAGCCGTTTATGACAAAGCTTACCAGGTAGCGGCCAGCGCCAATCCGGTTAAAGCCGAACGTAAAAAGGCTTTTGGTGCTATCAAAAAAGAGTTTGTAGATTCATTACCGGCCGAACAGGAAGTTGATCAGGAGTTAATCTCTAAATATTACCACGATGCCGAAAAAGCAGCGGTACGCAATGTAGTTTTAAACCAACGGGTGCGTCTCGATGGTCGTAAGCTCGATGAAATTCGTCCTATCTGGTCAGAAGTAAATTATTTGCCTTCTACCCACGGTTCGGCAGTATTTACCCGCGGCGAAACCCAGTCTTTAACCACCGTTACCCTGGGTACGAAGCTCGATGAGCAGATGATCGATGGGGCTATGTTCTCCGGCTATAATAAATTTATCCTGCATTATAATTTCCCGGCTTTTTCTACCGGCGAAGTAAAACCAAACCGCGGCCCCGGCCGGCGGGAAGTAGGGCACGGTAATTTAGCCATGCGGGCCTTACGTAAAGTATTACCCGGCGAAGAAGCCAACCCCTACACCATCCGGATTGTATCAGATATTCTGGAGTCTAACGGTTCTTCTTCTATGGCAACAGTTTGTGCCGGTAGTTTAGCCCTGATGGATGCCGGGGTACAGGTAAAAGGAGCCGTGGCAGGTATTGCAATGGGTTTGATTACCGATACTGAAACCGGAAAATTTGCCGTATTATCCGATATCCTGGGTGATGAAGATCATTTAGGGGACATGGACTTTAAAGTGGCCGGTACTACACAGGGTATTACGGCCTGCCAGATGGATATTAAAGTGCTGAGTTTAAGCAACGATATTTTATCGCAAGCTTTAACCCAGGCTAAACAAGGCCGCCTGCACATTTTAGGTGAGATGGCTAAAACGCTTGACCAGCCCAACACCGATTACAAACCCCATACCCCGCGTTCGCATAACTTAATTGTGGATAAAGAATTTATCGGGGCCATTATCGGGCCGGGAGGTAAAGTAATTCAGCAAATTCAGAAAGATACCGGCGCTACTATCGTAATTGAGGAAAAGAACGAGAGAGGTTACGTTAATATTTTCGCTGTAAACCAGGATGCCATGCAAGAGGCTATCCGCAAGATAAAAGCCATTGTGGCCATGCCCGAAATTGGGGAGGTATACGTAGGTAAAGTAAAATCTATCCAGCCCTACGGTGCTTTTGTAGAATTTATGGCCGGCAAAGATGGTTTATTGCATATCTCGGAAGTGAAGTGGGAACGCCTGGAGAGCCTGGAAGGGGTGCTGCAGATTGGCGAAGAGATAGAAGTAAAGCTGATGGATGTAGATAAAAAGACAGGTAAATTTAAATTATCGCGCAAGGCTTTATTGCCAAAACCAGAAAATGCCAACGAGAAAAAATAAGCTGCTCTCCGGCGAACTAATTGAAGCATTTATTTAGTTAGTAAGTAGGTATTCGCCAACCCGGCGGGGTTTGAAAAAAGGTAAAAGCAGTTGAAACTGTTTTTACCTGAATCAACCCTAAAGAGCATAAATTATATTCCGGCTGGCGAATAAGAGCAGTTATTTAAAAATACCTGGTTGCAATTACATTTAAATCAAATAATATTATTTAGAATATACTCTAATGAGACAGCTTAAAATAAGTAAACAAATAACCAATCGTGAGAGTCAGTCGCTGGATAAATATCTGCAAGAGATTGGTAAGGTTGATTTACTTACTCCCGATGAAGAAGTAACGTTAGCCCAGCGCATTAAAGAAGGAGACCAGTTTGCGTTGGAAAAGCTAACCAAAGCTAACCTTCGGTTTGTGGTATCGGTGGCGAAACAATATCAAAACCAGGGATTGTCTTTAGGGGATTTAATTAACGAAGGAAATTTAGGTTTGATTAAAGCGGCGAAACGTTTTGATGAAACCCGCGGATTTAAATTTATTTCCTACGCCGTATGGTGGATTCGCCAATCTATTCTGCAGGCTTTGGCCGAGCAGTCGCGGATTGTGCGTTTACCCCTGAACCGGGTAGGCTCTTTAAATAAAATATCTAAATCTTTTTCCGAGCTGGAACAGAAGTTCGAGCGGGAACCTTCTCCGGAAGAGATTGCCGAAGTGCTGGAATTAACCACTTCTGAAGTGGTCGATACCCTTAAGATATCTGGCCGCCACGTTTCGGTAGATGCGCCGTTTGTGCAGGGCGAAGAAAACCGTTTGTTGGATGTACTCGAAAACGAAGATGAAGAATCTCCGGATACCGGCCTGATGAATGATTCTTTGCGCAAAGAAGTGCAGCGGGCTTTATCTACCTTAACCAAACGGGAAGCCGATGTGATAACCCTGTATTTTGGCTTAAACGGCGAACACTCTTTAACGCTGGAAGAAATTGGTGAAAAATTTAATTTAACCCGCGAGCGGGTACGGCAAATTAAAGAAAAAGCTATTCGGCGGTTACGGCATACCTCCCGCAGCAAAGCCTTGAAACCCTACTTAGGTTAATATTAAATTAAATAAAAAGCCTTAACCATCCGTTAAGGCTTTTTATTTTTAAAATTTTTCTGTTTCCCTTCCTCATTATCAAAGCAAAGGAAGACGGCCCTTGCCGAATTTACCGGCTTGCCCGATGCCCTGTTTAATTAGCTGCTGATTTTTTTGTAATATTGCAGCCATCAAAATTGCTATAAGAAGTAAATGAATCCTGAAGTTATAAAATGCTTAATTATTGGTTCCGGGCCAGCTGGTTATACAGCGGCAATTTATGCCGCCCGGGCTGGCCTGCAACCAATCCTGTACCAGGGATTACAACCGGGCGGACAGCTAACCATTACCAATGATGTCGAAAATTATCCCGGTTACCGGGACGGTGTTAACGGCCCCCAAATGATGGAGGACTTCAAAGCCCAGGCAGAACGCTTTGGCGCTGATATCCGGTATGGCATTGCTACGAACGTTGACTTTTCGGGTAAGCCTCTAATGGTCACCATTGATGATAACCAAACCCTGGCTGCACATACCGTAATAATAGCTACTGGCGCTTCGGCTAAATGGTTAGGAATAGAATCGGAAGCCCGCTTAAATGGTAATGGGGTTTCGGCCTGTGCGGTGTGCGATGGCTTTTTTTACCGTAATCAGGAAGTAGCTATCGTGGGTGCCGGCGATACGGCGTGCGAAGAAGCTACCTATCTGGCCAATTTATGTTCTAAAGTTTACATGATTGTGCGCCGCCACGAGATGCGGGCATCGCAGGTAATGCAAAACCGGGTGAAAAATAATCCCAAAATAGAAATAATCTGGAATGCCGTAACCGAAGAAATTTTGGGAGAACACGCTGTTGAGGGTGTCCGGATAAAAAATATGGTTACTGGTGAAAATCAGGAAATACCGGTAACCGGCTTTTTTGTCGCCATTGGTCACGATCCAAATTCTAAAATATTCGTCGATTATATAAACCACGACGAGCAAGGATACCTGCGCACCATCCCGGGCTCTACCAAAACGAACATTGACGGAGTTTTTGCCTGCGGCGATGTCCAGGATAATGAATACCGCCAAGCCGTTACGGCAGCAGGTACCGGTTGTATGGCTGCGCTTGATGCGGAACGCTATCTGGCAGCCAATGAAATCCATTAATCTGAACCTGGCTTTTAAGTAGATTCAGAAGTAAAAATTAACAATAAAAATAGCAACCCGGGGTTTATTGATAGGCCTGATTTAAAAAATCAAATCGTGCGGCTAAATTTAAAGGCTAATGTTATTGAATAAACTTAAAATATATTCTTTTTTTCTGGTTCTTTTTATACTGGCAGGTACCTTGCCTGGCTTTGCCCAGCGCACTGGTGCCCCCAAACAAAAATCAAAAGATTTTTTTAAAGTAAAAACTCCCAAAATTAAATATGCCAGGCCGGATACCACCGTGTTGATTAAGTACGAAGATTATCCGGATGACAAATCAGATGCGGGGAAATCGGTTCTTTTTAACCCGGCCAAAAAGCTTTCGATTGTGAGCGAGGATACGTCCTCGCTCGATTTGGGCCAGCAAAGCATAGTCGAAATGTCGGAACAGGTGTTGGTGGATAGTACCTGGATTAAAGTAGCCGGGTATTATGCGATCTGGGACACCCGCAATATTAACCCGTACCGCATGGATGGGCGTAATATTAAAGAAGAAATTCCGCTTAAGCTGGTGGATACGCCAAACAAACGATACAGTAAAATGCCATTAAATACTACCCCGGTTACTTCTGATTTTGGTTTTCGGGGTTACCGCTGGCATTATGGTACCGATTTAGACCTGGATACCGGCGACTCAGTGCGGGCCGTATTTGACGGCGTAATTCGCATCTCAAAATGGGATGGCGGCGGTTACGGTAATTATTTGGTAGTTCGGCATTATAATGGTCTGGAAACACTTTACGGCCATTTAAGACAAGCTTTGGTAAAAACGGGCCAATATGTAAAAGCCGGAGAATTGATTGGCTGGGGTGGAAGTACCGGCCGGAGTACCGGACCACATTTGCATTTCGAAGTGCGCTACCAGGGCAATCCCCTCGATCCGGAGCGGGTGTATGATTTTCCGGATTATGCCCTGATGTCCGAAAATTTTAATATTTCAGCAACTTTATTTAATTATTATAATCAAACCAAACGTTCCTCCAGTCATAGCAGCCGGCCTACGGCGGCCCGGCGGGTGGTTTCGCACAAAATCCGGAGTGGCGACACCTTAAGTGGCATTGCCAAACGCTATGGTATTTCAGTGTCGCAGTTAACCCGGCTTAATGGTATTTCCGCCCGTACCACGCTTCGGCCCGGGCGCAGTATTCGCATAAGATAATAATATGAAATTAGATATTCTGGCTTTTGCATCTCACCCCGACGATGTAGAATTAGGTTGTGCCGGCACCATTATTTCGCACCTCCATCAAGGTAAAAAAGTAGGGGTAGCCGATCTTACCCAAGGCGAACTGGGTACCCGTGGTACCCCCGAAATAAGGGCGCAGGAATCAGAGGCAGCTTCCCGGTTGTTAGGTTTGCACGCGCGGGTAAACCTAGGTCTGGCCGATGGATTTTTCCGGAATGACAAAGACCAGTTACTGGCTGTGGTAAAAGTAATAAGACAATTTCAGCCCGAAATTATTCTGACCAATGCCATCCACGACCGCCACCCGGATCATGGCCGGGGCGCTGCGTTGGTTTCGGAAGCTTGCTTTTTAGCGGGCCTGAAACAAATTAAAACCATCGGTGCGGCCGGGCAGGAGCAAGGAGCCTGGCGGCCCGAAGCCGTTTATAATTATATTCAGGATCGCTTTATTCAGCCCGATTTGGTGGTAGACATTACTGATTATTGGGAACAGAAACTGGCAACCATCCGGGCGTTTAAATCGCAGTTTTACGATCCGGAAAATAATACCTCTAATACCTATATTTCGAACCCAGACTTCTTAAAATTTGTTGAGGCGCGGGCCCGGGAAATGGGCCATTCCATTGGCGTTACCTTCGGGGAAGGTTTTACAAAAGAACGAAATATTGGGGTGCGTAATTTGTTTGATCTGATTTAGCCTAAGCAAAATTCCGGCCCTAAACTATCCGGCCTATAAAAATATTGTAATGGCTTTTGATATTTTATCTTGCGTAACGGATTAGCAATACTCAGGATGAACAAAAACTACTTAAAATATAATACCACTTCGTCTTTACTACCTTCCATAGGA
>JAQBNV010000150.1 GCA_028288395.1 Adhaeribacter sp.
ATCAACGCCTCCAAAATAAAAGCCTTGCCTGGCAAAAAAATATTCTCGGGTCCTTTTAACCTGGTATTTGCCGATATTCCTACCCCGGTTGGTTTTTTATTCGGCTATTTCCCAACGCCGCAGAAACGCCGTAGTACGGGCGCCTCGGGTATTATTTTCCCCACTTTTGGCGAAGCCCGTGAACAGGGTTTTTACCTGCGCCAGGGCGGCTATTATCTGGCTTTAAATGAATATATTGGCATCAGTTTACTCGGCGATATTTATTCTTACGGCAGTTGGGCCGCCCACGTCCAATCGACCTACAACAAACGTTACGCTTACCAGGGCAATTTCAGCTTTGATTTCAGCGGCACACCGCAGTACATCAACAACGAACAGGTAAATAATCCCATAGTTGGTCCGGGACGCTTTCCACGGCAACAATCCAAGAGTTTCTTTATCCGGTGGTCGCATTCGCCGGCGGCCCGGCCAGGCGGCAAATTATCGGCCAGCGTGCAGGCCGGCAGCAGCTTTTACAACCGCCAGAATTACAGTACTCCCAGCAATAATTTATCGGCTACTTTTAACTCTTCGGTGCAATACCAATATGCGAACCCCAACTCGCCCATAACATTTACGGCTTCGATGCTGCACAACCAGAATATAATTACCAAAGTCACAAATTTAACCCTGCCCGAAGCTACGCTTTCTGTTAACCGGCAATATCCATTCCGGGTGTTTAACAAAAGTGCTGGCGGCGGAAATTTTCTGCCGGATATTTTGGTGGCTTATAACTTAACGGCCAGCAACCAGATTTCCAATAGTATCCGGAGCGGCTCCTTGCCAGGCGTAAACCTGATCGGCGGCGAACAAAGAGATACCGCGCTGGCGATTAATGGTAACACTATACCCACTATTTTGCGCAATGCCCAGTTTGGCGCCCGCCACTCGTTCCCGATTTCGATGAACAGTATCCGGATTCTGAAACATTTCAATTTATCGCCGAGCCTGTATTATAACGCTACCAGTTACTTGAAAGAGCTTAAATACACGTATGTAGAAAGTGCGAATGCAGTGCGGATAGACACTTTAAACAGGTTCAGTTTCGCCAGCGAGTACGGGGCAGGGGCCAGTTTATCAACGCGAATTTACGGGATGTCGATTATCAAAGGCAAACGGCTGGAAGCCATCCGGCACCAGATTCAACCTTCGCTGTCGTACAATTATACGCCAAACCTGACTACCGCCTACGGCCAATACGTGCAGTTGAGCGACGTGGTAAACAGTACCACCGGCATGGTGCCCTACCAGTACTTATCGCGGTATAATGGTTTTCTGAATGCTCCATCAGGCTCGGGCTTACAAAGCGCTTTATATTTTAGTATCCAGAACAACGTAGAAGCCAAGGTTAAAGCCAAAAGCGATACCGCCGAAACTTTCGAAAAGGTAAGTATCATTGATAATTTCAGCTTTACCGGCGGTTTTAACTTTGCGGCCGATTCTTTTAAGGTGCAACCCATTAATGCACAGTTCCGGACGGTATTGTTTAAACGACTTAATATATTTACCAGCGCTAATCTGGATCCCTACCAGGTAAATGCCGCCGGCCGTCGGCTCGACCGCCTGATGATAAACCAAAGTAGTTTCCGGTTTGCCCGTTTAACGAACGCCAACCTGAACCTGGATATTGACCTGAACCCGGATGCGATCAAGAGCAAGCGCGAAGAAGCCCCCAGCACCAACCGGCCGTCGCTGGAAACAGATGTGGCCCTGCAGCAGCAATACGTAGATTTTAATATTCCGTGGACTTTCCGGATTAACTATACCGCCAGCTATTTTGCCCAGGACAACGGCCGCTCGCAAACTACCCAATCGTTGGGCTTCGACGGTTCGCTTAGTTTGACGGAGAAATGGAAAGTGACGTATAGTTCGGGTTATGATTTTTTAAATAAAGCCATCACCTACACCAACCTGAATATTCACCGGGACCTGCACTGCTGGGAAATGAGCATCGGTTGGATTCCTTTTGGCGTGTACCAGTCGTATTCTATTAATATAAACGCCCGCTCGGCCCTGCTGCGCGACCTGAAAGTTTCGCGGAATCGGAGCTGGTACAACCGCTAAGCCATTAATTAGAAATTTGAATTAAAAATCAGAAATTAACCATTAATATTACGCCGTTATTAACCAGCAAACGTTGGGTTTAATAACGGCGTTTCTATTTAAAACCAGCTAAAGGAAGTTAAAATATTTGGCCGCGAATAACTTACCAATTATCCACAACAACCAGTATCCTTAATTTCTAATGTCAAATTTCTAATCTAAAAAGCATGTCTGTACAAAAACGGGACATCAAAATAATTACTACCCACCAACTACAAGCCATGAAAGAGCGGGGCGAAAAAATATCCATGCTCACGGCTTACGATTTTTCCATGGCTGCTATTCTGGACGAGGCGGGTGTGGATGTCTTGCTGGTAGGTGATTCAGCATCTAATGTGATGGCCGGCCACGAAACGACTTTGCCCATCACCCTGGACCAAATGATTTATCATGCGTCTTCGGTAGTACGGGCCGTTAGGCGTGCCTTTGTGGTGGTAGACCTGCCTTTTGGTTCTTATCAAGGCAATTCTTCTGAAGCCCTGCGTTCGGCTATCCGCATTATGAAAGAATCTGGTGCCCACGGGGTGAAGATGGAAGGCGGCAGCGAAATAAAAGAATCGGTAATCCGGATATTAAGCGCCGGTGTACCGGTAATGGGCCATTTGGGTTTAACGCCACAGTCTATCTATAAATTTGGCACCTATACCGTGCGCGCCAAAGAAGAGCAGGAAGCAAATAAACTGGTAGAAGACGCCATGCTGCTGCAGGACATTGGTTGCTTTTCGATAGTACTCGAAAAAATTCCTTCGGTCCTGGCCCAAAAGGTGGCGTCTTCGTTGCAAATTCCTATAATTGGCATTGGCGCCGGCCCTTACGTAGACGGACAGGTGCTGGTAACCCACGATTTACTGGGTATTACCAAAGAATTTAAACCCAGGTTTCTGCGGCGTTACGCCGACCTGCACGGCATTATGACCGACGCGGTAACCAACTATGTTAAAGATGTAAAAACGAAGGATTTCCCGACCGACGAAGAAGCTTATTAGTTACTCCATTTTGCGGTAAATTTTAAAGCCGAACAGAGATAAAAAGGGAATAATATTCTTAAATAATTAATGGCTGAAAACCGCTCTTCTACTAAACCTTTGAAGCTACAGGACCATCATATTATTTATGAAGACAACCATTTGCTGGTTATTAATAAACCAGCCGGCATATTGGTGCAAGGCGATGAAACCGGCGATTTGCCTTTATCCGAATTAGCCAAAGAATATTTAAAAGCAAAATACGACAAACCCGGCCAGGTTTTTATGGGCGTGGTACACCGGCTTGACCGGCCGGTAAGCGGCCTGGTTCTAATGGCCAAAACCTCGAAAGCTTTAACCAGGATGAACGAGCTTTTCCGGAACGATAAAATCCAAAAAACTTACCTGGCCCTGACCCAACACCAACCGCCACAGTCCGCCGGCCGCCTCATCCATTGGCTGGTTAAAGATGAGGCCCGCAATGTTACCAAAGCTTTCCCTAATGCGAATAAAGGAGGTTTGCAATCGGAACTAAGTTACCAACTGCTGGGCCGGGAGCAGGAATATTACCTCTTGCGGGTAAACCCGGTAACGGGCCGGCCGCACCAGATTCGGGTACAACTGGCGTCGCAAGGATGCCCCCTGCTGGGCGATCTGAAATACGGCGCCCGGCTCCCGCTTCCCGATAAAAGCATTTGCCTGCATGCCTATAGGTTAGCCTTCGAACATCCCATCCAAAAAATTCCGGTACGGCTCATAGCCCCTCTCCCGGAAAAGCCGGTTTGGCAATTATTCCAAACATTGGCCGCAGACGTTGGGGAAGCCTGAATGATGATATAAATCAGTTTTTCGGTTTTTTTAAGGAATACTTGCGTTAGATAAATTTTTGAGTCGTAATTTTGTGGAACTAAATAAGTTGTTCGCTGTTGCATAGGCAGTCGTGGGCTTTATAACCTGGATTTTTAATATAACCTTCATCATAAAAATAAATAATGCCTGTTCTCATATTTTTTGTTGCCCACTGGTACCTCTC
>JAQBNV010000132.1 GCA_028288395.1 Adhaeribacter sp.
CTTTTCAAAGCCCCGGTTAAAGGCCGCATGCACTTTATGAAATTTGTTTGAAGAAGCGGGCGCATGCTCCTGGTTAGCCAAGAGTAAATCGGCTAGCATCGGCACCAGGGTTCTGGAAAGCAGGTAAGAAGCCAGCATGGCGAATACAATAGCCATGGCCATGGGGCTGAATAAATAAAAAGCTGGTCCTTCGAGGAACAACACCGAAATAAATACAATGCAGATAGTAAGGGTAGCTACCAGGGTAGGAGTGGCAATTTGTTGGGCGCCTTCCAGAATGGCTTTACGTAAGGGTAGTCCCAGTTCCTGGTTGCGATGAATATTTTCGATCGTTACTGTTGCATCGTCCACCAGGATCCCAATGGCCAGCGCCAATCCGCTAAGGGTCATGATATTCAGAGTTTGCCCCAGTAAATACAGTACGATTAGGGAAGTTAAAATAGAAAGCGGAATGGAAATGGCCACAATCAGTGTGCTCCGCCAGCTTCCCAAAAAAAGGAGAATCATGGCGGCCGTTAGCATCGCGGCAATAATTCCTTCGACTACCACGCCGTGGATAGACGCTTTTACAAAAATGGACTGATCGGAAAGCTCAGTTATTTTCAGGCTTTTGGGAGCTGCCGCCCTTATATCCAGCATTTTTTCCCTTATTTCTTCTACTACCGCAGTGGTAGAGGCATTACCGGATTTGGTGATACTAATCAGGGTGCCTTTGGTACCCGCCTGTTTTACAATATTGGTTTGAATATCGGATCCGTCATGCACCAAGGCTACATCACGCATGTAAATGGTAGTGCCATTCACTTGTTTAATCGGAATATCGTTCAGCGCCGCTAAAACGGTAGGCCTGGAGTTCAGGCGAACCGTATATTCCTGGGCGCCCAGTTTCGTTGTTCCACCGGGTAAGGTCAGGTTTTGGGCCGAAACTGCAGCCACCACTTCTTCCGGAGTTACGCCCCGGGATATCAGCAGATCCGGGTCCAGGTCTACCTGAATCAGCCGGCTTTTGCCGCCAAATGGGTTTGACATCCGGGTACCCCGCACGGTTTTAAGTTTGGGACGGATACGGGTGCGGACATAGTCATAAACCTGGGATTCAGATAAACTATCAGAAGAAAAGCCCAACTGCAAAATAGGTACGTCGGTCGCGTTATAACGAAAAATAAACGGGGGCTGGGTACCAACCGGCATCCGGCGGATAATTGATTGGGCGCTGGCCGAGGCTTGGGTTACTGCTTCCTCAATCTTAACATCAGGCTGAAAAAATATTTTAACTACGGCCACACCGCTGTGGGTCTGGGATTCTATTTTACGAACATTGCTTACATTACTGGTAATTGTACTTTCACTCCAGTTGGTAATCATTTTATCCATCTCATCTGTCGATAGCCCTTTGTAAGACCAAATGACGTTCACCACGGGAATATTGATGTTGGGGAAAATATCAGTGGGCGTCCGGAGAATAGATAATATTCCCATGATTAAAATCAGGAGGGCCATTACAGCAATGGTATACGGCCGGTTCAGGGCTAATCGTACAATCCACATAAGCTAAACGTAAAAATTAAATAGGATATTAATGGGTTTTCCAATTAACTGCCAAAAGCCTCACTACCTGGAATATATATACCTTTCGTGTATTTATTTTAGCATTAGCTCACGCTATAGGCATTTATTAGGAAATAGAATATATAAATTCTTTTCTACTAAATTATCTGTAAAGGCCTAAATTATAACAAATAAATTTATTAGAACTTGTTTTTAATAACATTTTTATAATAAAACTATATAGCTTAGAATTGGCATGTCAAACCGTACGTATTTAGTCTTACCAGAAGCAAAGTTTAGTGAGTTGTTTAGCTAAAAATATAAAAGTTAAAATCAGTAAATGAATTGTTCTTCTATTATAGATTAGAACATTAAAAATGACTGAGATAAGTGTTTGGTATAAGAATTGGCATGAAGGTTAATCCTATTTAACATAATATAAATTATAGGACAAATGGTAAACTCCTGAAATAGCTTTACACCAAGTGTATAAAGTTATAAATAAAAGGGAATTAAAAGAAAACACAGAAAAAAGATATTCGTCTAAAGCTAGAAGAAAGATTGTCGAAGGAATTCGTTCCGGTATGCTTACCATTCGGCAAAGCACGAAGCAATACTAGGTTTCGGTATCTATCTTACAAGATTGGAACCGCTGGTATTACAAAACCAGTATTTCAGACCAAAATCCTCATTGCTTATGGAGCCATCCCCAACTTCAGTTGACCAATTAAAGCAGCAATTAGCCGCTGCCCAGGCACAATTAGCCCAAGAAAAGTTAAAGACGACAGCCTTGGAAACCATGATTTCAGTGGCTGAAAATAAATTTAAAATAGAAATCCGAAAAAAGTATGGCTGGTAAACAGTCCAGGAGTTAAACACCCAGTATCCCTTAACCGGTTTAGGGAAACTGTGCGGATTGTTTGGAAAATCACGGCAAGCCTATTATGATAAATTATGGCAGGAAGACAAAAATGAGATGAAGCAGATGGTTGTTTTAGAGGAAGTTATAAAGATCAGAGAGCGATTACCAGGCATTGGTACGGATAAGCTGCATCATTTATTAACTGAAAATCAAATAAAGTTGGGCCGGAATAAGCGGTATGACTTGCTTCGGGATCATCATTTATTATGCCATAAGAAGCGCAAACGGGTTCGGACCACTAACTCCCAGCATCCTTTTTACAAGTATCCTAATCTTACCAAGGAACTGATGGTTATTCGGCCTAATCAGCTATGGGTAAGCGATATTACATATATCAGAACAGGAAATGATTTTAGCTATTTAAGTTTAATTACCGATGCTTATTCGCATAAAATTGTTGGTTGGGCGGTTGGGGAAACATTACACACTAAAGGTCCGCTTGCTGCCTTAAATATGGCTACAAAAACGTTAGAAAAGGGAAAAGAAAGCCTGATTCACCATTCTGACCGCGGTCTGCAGTATTGCTCCAGGGATTATATTCAACTACTCTCTTTGCATACTATTCAAATCAGTATGACCAGTCAGGGAGACCCGGGTGAAAATGCCATTGCCGAACGAATCAACAGAACTATTAAAGAAGAATTCAATTGCCGGGCATTTTTTACTTTTGAACAGACCAAAACTGCTATTGCCAAAAGTATTCAAGCTTATAATAACTTGCGCCCCCATGCATCTTGTGATTACCTGACTCCCAACCTGGCTCACCAGCAACATGGCTTATTAAGAAAGCGATGGCGAAAGCAGGACAGAAAAAAGACTATGAATAAAGTCAATTTTGAAGATAAAGTAAATGGTACTTTTGCCGTTTAACCTGTAAAGTATTTTCAGGAACCTACCTACCAGCCTCCCCCACCTCAACGGTTAAGGTATGGCCCTGAGAGTTGTCCAAGGCAAGGGCGGCGGTTATAGGAATAAGAATAAAATAAGTGGCTTTTTCTACGGCCTGGCTTATTCCGAAACCAACAAATAATCGCCAATTGTATCGTGCTATACCAGCGGAAAGGCGTAAAAAGTTATGTCCACCCAAAATTATGTCCGGTGTTGATAAATAAATCCGGTAAAAAGTAATGATTTAAATATTAATTAGCTTTTGAGAAGGGCTTAATTAAAAAATTTATAAAATTATTTTTTAATTAAATAATCTACTCCCCGAGTTAATGGGCTTAGCTCCATATCTTTTAAACAGCGTCTTATTTTTTTTATCCCTTCCGGTTTACCGTTCGGTATCCACACGATAATTTTAATTTGGCTAACTCAAGCTGATGGCGGCTTAGATACGTTTTACGCAATTTCTAAAATGACTCAAAGATTTATTATTTATATGTAATATGATTAGCAATCCAAGCAGGTTCAGGTGGTTAGCAGGTTAAAATCAATTTATATGGTGTATAAAAGTATAAATTATTAAATTATTTGAATACATTTAAGGGCTTACACTATGAAAAGGTTTATTTTATTAAAATAATATCATGAAAATCGCCCTTTCCTTGCTCATTCCTTTTTTCTTTATAGCATCTTTCAACGGTAATTCTATAGGTGAAAGAACCACGCCTTCTGTTAGTAAGGGAATACCCAGTTATCATACTCCGCAAACGAAAGTGCTCCCCCGCATTGGTATTGCCGGGTTAGGAATAGAATCAAGCACTTTTTCGCCAGCTCTTACCCAGGAAGAAGCTTTTCACGCCAAATACGAAGCAGAAGTTTTCACCTCTTATCCGTTTCTGGCTGCCGATTCTATTTTTCGCCGGAGGGCCCAATGGCTACCGGCTTTAGTTGGTAAATCTTTACCTGGTGGTGCGGTTACCCGGCAAGCTTACGAATCGCTGGTAAAGCAAACCCTGGATTTACTAAAAAAGAACGGACCTTACGATGGTCTTTTCTTTGATATTCACGGAGCCATGAGTGTGGTAGGGATGGAAGACCCGGAAGGTGATTTAATTATGCGTATTAGGGAAGTTATTGGCAAGAAAACAATCATTTCCACTTCTATGGATTTACACGGCAATGTTTCGTGGCGACTGGCCCAAAATACCGACCTGATTACCTGTTACCGGATGGCGCCGCATGAAGATGCGATGCAAACAAAAAGAAGAGCTGTAAATAACCTGCTGTCGCGGATTGAAAGTGGCAAGGGTAAGCCGGCCTATAAAGTTTGGATTCCGGTACCCATTTTGTTACCGGGCGAAAAAACCAGTACCCGGATACAGCCGGGAAAAAATTTATACGCCGCCGTAGCACCGGCATCGGTTCAAGCCGGTATCGTTGACGCAGCTATTTGGATTGGCTATGCCTGGGCCGATGAACCCCGCAATCATGGTGTTGTAATGGTTACGGGAGACGATAAAGCAAAAGTAACCAGCACCGCCGAGCAATTGGCAAAAAGCTTCTGGAACGTACGGTCGGAGTTTGCGTTTGTTGCGCCCACCGCTACTTTAACCGAAAGCCTTAATCAAGCACTAATCAGCAAAAAACGACCTTTCTTTATCAGCGATTCCGGGGATAACCCTACTGCAGGTGGCGCTGGTGATGTTACCTGGACCTTAAAAGAAATACTGGCACGACCAGAGTTTAAATCACCAAACGGGCCGCAACTTATTTATGCCTCTATACCGGGACCGGAATTGGTAAAAAAAGCTATTGCAGCTGGTGTGGGTGGCAAGGTTGATGCTTATGCCGGCGCAAAAGTAGACGCCCGGTTTGCTCCGCCGGTTCGGCTGATTGGTACCGTAGAGGCCATAGAACACGGGGATAGAAATGCCGAAACTGAAGTAGTGGTAAAGGTGGGCAGTGTCCATGTTATTGTTACACAAAAACGGAAGCCTTACCACAAAGAAGCCGACTTTACCCGGCTGGGGCTTAATCCCCGGAAAGCAGCTATTGTGGTGGTGAAAATTGGTTATTTAGAACCGGAACTGTATGCCATGTGCGCTGATTGGTTATTGGCATTAACCCCCGGTGGAGTAGACCAAAACCTGGAGCGGTTAACCTATAAGAGAATTAAAAGACCTATGTTTCCTTTTGATAAAAACATGAAGGATCCGGATCTTTCTGCTAAAATAGTTCCTTCATCAGATAACCTATAAAGCGATTAGAATTACTATAACATTTGCTGGCTTTTAAATCCAGCCTAACTCGCGCTGAGCATTGCCGGATAAGGTCCGGCAATGGCGCATTGAAATGGTATTCTAGCTCATTGGTATCCAGTAAGCCAAACTTCACTTTGCTATAGACAAAGGAGTAGTTTAGATTCTCATACATTGTTAGTAGAACTATTTGCGGTTACCCGGCATATTATAGTTACTAATTATT
>JAQBNV010000201.1 GCA_028288395.1 Adhaeribacter sp.
TAGAGGAATTAATAAATTCCAGGTTAGTCCGGATAGAGCGGATCGATTCACTGATAACCGACTTAGGGTTTTTATCTACAATCAGTTTGGATATTGGTAATTTTTCGCGGGTGTAGTGAGGTACTACACCCAGCACCGCTGCCCGCGTGTTGCGCTCAATTTCACTTACACTCGTAACCGTATTGTGCATAAAATACCGGCCAGCAATTAAACCAATGCCCAGCATTAAACCACTGGCCAAACCAATGGCATAAACAATCATGCGATCCGGTGAAATGGGCGACCCTGGCAGCGAAGCCGGCGATAGAATCTGGAAATCGGCCACGGTACCCGCTTTCGAAATACCATATTCCACCTTTTTATCCATCAGTGAAAGGTAATATTTTTCATCAATCCCAAAAACCCGGGCCAGACGTGCCCGCTCGGTTTCCTTCTGGGGCATGTTTTGCAGTTTCCCTTCGATGGCGCCCATGTTGCTACTAATAGTAGCCACTTCTTTTTCCATCAACCTGATATTTTGTTCCAGCAATTCGCTGGCGGCCTCTTTTGTGAGGCTTATTTCTTTCTGGGTCCGCTTTACAGCTTCGGTTTCGGGTTTATAAGACCTTAAAAGCAACTTATAATAAAGTTGCATATCACTTAGCTCCGCTATTCTGCTGCTTAGCTCCTGATCTTCTACGGTTTTTAGGGAGGGGATTACCTGGTCAAGGTCGCTGTCCTGATTTATAAGCTGTGCTACTTCGCGCAGTAGCGAAAGTTGTGTAACCAAATTCAGCCGCTCTTCGCTTAATCCTTCCAATTTGCTTATCTGCGTACTTACATCGGCTTTAACATCATACGTTTTATTTGCCCGCACGAAGTTTTCCATTTTGCCTTCGGAGTTAGCCAATTTATCCTGGGTCTCTTTCAGCTGCTCATTTAAGAATTTCTCAATCTGACTGGTAGCCAGATTTTTCTGCCTGATTTTCTGCTCCAGGTACGCCGAATCTAATTCATTAACAATATCCCTTGCTTTGGTCGGATTAAAATCGGTAAAGAATATACCAATCGTATGCGCATCTGGATTAACTATCTCCACCGTCAGGTTCCGGTTGAAATAGTCATTTAGGGCGCCATCGCTGTTTATAACAAAGTAATACTTACCGTCCACTGAATTGACGTTAAAATTATCATTAGGATAAAGCGTCAGGCTGATTCCCTCTTTCTCTATTTTCTCCCCAAAGCGATACTCTCCCGAAATTTCCTCTTCGCCGATCAAATAAGCCAGTTTAAAGCGGTCTTTATCCTGAAATTGAACATTGAAGTTTTTATTATAAAAGTTTTCGTTCTTTATATCAAACGTAACTTTAAATGGCGAGCTATTATACAGCTCTTCGTTTAAAACATTACCAACCGCAAAATAACTTACCTTCAGGTTTAGCCGTCGCTTCAGGTTCTCATAAATTAGATCCGATTTAATTAGCTCTACCTCCCCCGAAAGCGATGCCATGGTTTTCTGATTTCCGGCCGCATCGCCTAGCGGGCCACCTAAACCAAGCGCACCGGCCTGTGATTGCTCGTCTATTTTAATAATGGAAGAAGATTTATAAACGGGTTTGGTATAACGCAGAAATAAATAAGAGGCCGTAAGCCCCAGTAAAATGAGCAGAACTACCCAAATCAAGCTTTTGCGGGCTACAGTCAATAAAGTAACAAAATCTACCTCACTGCCGCCTTCTTCCTCTGATTCTGAATCAGCAACCCTGCTGTTCAGTTCATCGATATCAGCGAATTTCTCTAATGCCATTAAATAGCTTGTAATAAATTAACTAAAAACATAAATACGCTTAATTTGATAAATTTCTAACAAGCAAATACGTCGTAACTAATGCTACAAAAGTATTTACAACGGGCGTAACATCCCTTAATATTTCAAATAGCAAACGTTGATTAGGTTCAATATAAATCACATCGTTTGGTTCTATTTGCAAATTAGCCTGCCGCAAACCTTCTATGGTAGTTAAATCAACTATTTGCACAATTGGATCATGCGCCATGTAGTCCCGGATTATTTTAATTTTATCCGGCCGGCCATAGGCTGATTGACTAGTGCCACCACCGGCTCCTCCGGCCAATGCAATAACCTCCAGCAGGTTCATATTGTCATTGGTCATTTGGATGACTTGCCCACCCGGCGACCCCAGCACAAATACCCGGTTATTGGTTACCTGGGTAGTTACAAACGGGTCTACGTAATAAGTCGAATAAAGCGTCTGCAACAAACTATCAGCTTGCAGCAAGGTTAGGCCGGTTATTTTCACGTAATCCACCATCGGCAACTTTACCGTACCATCGTACTGTACCAGAAACTGCGGACTGCCGTATTGATTATTCTGTCCCCCAGTATTACGGTTACCTCCCCGCTGGGTAGCGGCAGCACGGTTAGTACCAACACCTATTCCTCCTCCCGGCGCGCCAAAAGGCAACTCTCCATTGGGGTCAAAAATGCGCTCGCCTTTATTCGTGTAAACCCGAACATCCAGGTAATCGTTAGGCTGAATAATATAATTTCGTTCTACATTGGCCAGCGACAATTTAAGTTTATCCATATTTACGCTGCCTTCGCTCCTGAACATAATATTCTGGTTATAGCTCCGGCAGGAGTAAAAAGATAGCGCAAAAAGAAAAATAGTAAGACGAAGTAAATTTATCCTGAGATTAGCTTGCATTTAATACAAGGGGAAAAGATTAAATTAATATTTAGGTTCTGTTAAATTATTTTTTTAACAAAACGTCTGCAAAGTAAAACAAAATCAGGCGGGTATCAAAAGATATTATCATGGCCCCCTTTATAAATGAAGGCCTGGCCCAAAATATGCAGATGTGTGCCGCCCTGGGTGAAATAACCGATTCCAAATATACTATATAAATTTTCCATAATATAACCGAATACGTAATACCATTGATATTCGTATCTTGTTAAAGATTATAATAACCAAAAACCCAATAACCTCCTATGAACTTAATTAAAACGGAAAATCAGGAAATAATTGCCCAGATGGTACGGGATTTTGGGGCCAGGCACATTCGGCCGCAAATGATGGATTGGGATGAAAGCCAGGAGTTTCCGGTAGAAGTATTTAAAAAGTTAGGTGAATTGGGCCTGATGGGCGTATTGGTGCCGGAGCAATACGGCGGTTCGGGTTTCGGCTACCCGGAATATGTAACGGCCATCGCCGAAATATCAAAAATAGATGGTTCTATTGGTTTATCGGTAGCAGCGCATAACTCTTTGTGTACCGGCCATATTTTACAGTTTGGCAACGAAGAACAAAAACAACGCTGGCTGCCCAAACTGGCTTCTGCCGAATGGATCGGCGCCTGGGG
>JAQBNV010000215.1 GCA_028288395.1 Adhaeribacter sp.
AAGAACAAATCGCTTCCCTGACCGGCTATGAGTACATCATCAACGCGGTCAAACAGGCTACCTTTGCTATGGAAAACCCTTAATACTATTTGGTATTACTATTTACTTGCAACAGGCTTTTGGCGGAACAATTTCATATTCCTCGACCAGCCTATTCGCTAAAAACGGGAACCATGCCAGCAACGGAGAAACAAAAAACGTAAAACGGCGGTACGTAGGAAATCCGAAAGAACCCGGTAGTCCGGCGGGTAATATTTACTACGGTTAAAAAGATGCCAGCCCGAGAGGTGAGGAGAATGCTTTTGATAGGCTGGGTTTGTTGCCGGGGAATAACCGGATTGCCTAAAGTATACCCAAACGTTAGATCCGAAAGGTTTTGGGTAAATTTAATATTTACTGTTTCCAATTTCTATAATTTAATGGCAGACACAAATTTATATATTGGCACCTCCGGCTGGAGCTATCGTTGGAAGGGCTTGTTTTATCCCGAAGAACTTAAATCGGCAGAATACCTGCGTTTTTATGCCGATCATTTTAACTGCACCGAGGTCAACAGCAGCTTTTACCACTTTACCATGGCCAAAACCATCGATAAGTGGCTCGCCGAGACCCCCGAAAATTTTAAGTTTTGTGCCAAGCTAAACCAGGAAATTACGCACAAGCGCAAATTTGAAGATATAGAAGAGCCGCTGGATAAGTTTATGAGCCGGTATTTGTTAATGGGGGCGCGGTTAGGTCCTTTATTGATTCAGATTGCCGGTAGTTTCCGGTTCGAGCGGCCCGTAGCCGAAAGCTTTTACCGCACCCTCCGGGAAAAATACCCCGATACCAAATTTGCCCTGGAGGTCCGGCATAAATCCTGGCATACCGACGAAGCTTTAGATTTGCTCCGCGATTATGACATCAGCTTTGTAATTGCCAGCGCTGGCAAACGCTGGCCTTACCTCGAAACCACCACGAACGAAACCGTGTACCTGCGTCTGCACGGCGATGAGCGGCTGTACGCCTCGTTGTATTCAGAGGACCGACTGGAAAGATATGCTTTTATGATAAACGACTGGCTGTTGGATGGCAAGGAAGTCTGGGTGTTTTTTAATAATACCATGTTTGGCAGCGCCATTCAGAATGCCAAAACCCTGCAGCAGCTAATTCAGAATATATGATAGCTTACCACAATTTTTCTAAATCTGATGCGGTATAGGTGTGGTTGCGGGATTTAAAATAAGTGCCGGCGGTTTTTTTCTCTAATTGCAACGGATCTTTCTTTTTAAACCGGTACAAAAAAGCGATGGGGCAAAGAATGATAAAAAAAATAAGGCTGAGCAAAATAATGCCATTAATATAACCCAAAGCCAGGGCAAATCTGGTCCAGGCCGCGGCAATCAGGGTCAGCATGTGTTCCGACACAATACATAAAGCGCCAATTATTTGTGCCGCCCACAGAAAGGCTTCTTTCCCGAATATTACGTGCAGCACCAGTAGGCCGACTACCAGCACCAAAACCGTTTCCAGTTTTTTTTCGCGCGACATTTGTGCGTTATTCATCCGCCTGCTTTTGGTTGGTATTACTCCTGATTTCTAATACGGGTTCTCTTAACACAGAAAAGATAGCCTCGGAAAATAATTTATCTTCTAAAGAGGTAATAGCCTTTGTGGCGGATTTAACCATGGACAGCGAGCGTGGTGGTTTCATTAATCCAGACCGTATTGGGTTTGCCAATCTGTTTTTTCGGGCCAGGGTGGTTGTAGGTTTTTGGCGAATAGATAATTTCCGATTACCAGGTAATCCATTTGGGTGCGCATAAAGCAGGTATAAGCATCCTCGGGGGTACACACAATGGGCTCGCCGCGCACGTTAAAGCTGGTGTTTACCAATACCCCGTAGCCAGTCACCTTTTTAAATGCTTTTAACAGTTGCCAGAAGGGTCTGTTTGTTTCGGGGTGTACTGTCTGAATGCGGGCCGAAAAATCGATGTGGGTAATAGCCGGTAGGGCAGAGCGGTGAAAATAAAGTTTGTCGGTTAAAGGCAGGCTGCTGTATTTTTTGGGGAGTGGCCGGCGCAGGGTTTGTTTTACAGGTTGGACCAGGAGCATATAGGGCGATGGACCAGACAACTGAAAATATTGGTGAGCATCTTCGGCGAGTACCGCCGGGGCAAACGGCCGGAAGCTTTCGCGGTATTTAATGCCCAGGTTTAACTTTTTCTGCATTTCGGGATTACGGGGGTCGGCCAGGATACTGCGGTTGCCTAAGGCCCGGGGGCCAAACTCCATCCGGCCCTGAAACCAACCCACAATTTGGCCTTCGGCCAGTAACGCGGCGGTTTTAGCAGTTAAGACTTCTTCGGCTAATATTTCTCCTACGGCGCCATATTTTTTTATCATCTCGCCCACGGTCCAGGGCGGGAAGGCTGGTCCCAGGTAAGTGCCCTGCATAGCATCCGGGCCGGCAACCTGGGTTCTTTCCTGCTTAAAATATAAGTAATGAGCCGCCAGGGCGGCCCCGATAGCGCCCCCGGCATCACCCGCCGCCGGCTGAATAAAAATATGGCGGAACAAACCGCTGTTTTGCAATTTACCGTTGGCTACGCTGTTCAGGGCCACCCCGCCGGCGAGGCAAATATCTTTTGCCCCGGTAAGGCGCTTTATTTCCCGGGCCAGTTTCAGCATTATTTCTTCGGTTACGGTTTGGATGGCAAGGGCGAGGTCACAGTGTTTTTGGTCCAAGCTGGCTTCGGCCTGCCGGCGCGGAAAGCCGAACAGGTTTTCCCATTTGGTCTCCGGTACCATGGTAAGGCCGGTCGCGTAATTAAAATATTTCTGATTTAACCAGATAGAACCATCTTCCTGAATATGCACCAAGGTTCTTTTAATCAGCCGGATGAAGTTTTGGGTGCTCTCGGCTGGTAGGTTGCCGTAAGGCGCCAGCCCCATTACCTTATATTCGCCGGCGTTAACTTTAAAACCCAGAAAATAGGTAACCGCCGAATACAATAAACCCAGTGAGTGCGGAAAACGAAGCTCCTGTAGTACGGTTATGTCTTTACCCTGGCCCCAGGCCAGCGAAGTAGTTGCCCATTCGCCCACGCCATCTACGGTCAGGATGGCCGCTTCTGTTAGGCCCGAAGGATAAAAAGCGCTGGCTGCATGGGACAGGTGATGCTCCGGGAATAATAATTTAATATTTTTGGCGGCCTCTTTGTCTATTTTAGCCAGCTCTT
>JAQBNV010000145.1 GCA_028288395.1 Adhaeribacter sp.
TTTTTATTTTAAATTAAAATAATAGTTTCACCGGCTTTTATATTCGATACTGTATTAACTATCCGGTTAACCAGGACCCCATTACCCAGGCTGAAGGTTTGCGCGGCCAGTTGTAAGCTGCCAGCCAGAAATAAACCGGTAAATATTAGTTTCATTTGCATATCAGATGGGTCTAAAAGGTGGAAAGTGATTATTTTAGGCAGGAATTTTTAAAATTAACATATTATAATCCGGGATTTTTAAAATAATCCAGCCTGGATTAGCTTCAAATACATAATATAGCTGTCTGGGCTTGGATTACATTTATTACAAAATGGTGACAGCAAACAAGAAGGTTAAATAAATATAACTGATTATCAGATGAATAGCAAGTATTAGGGTGTAATAGTTGTTTGAAAAGGTAAATTTATTGTTAAATATGTACCAAAAATAAAAATGTAGCTAGAGACGACTCTGAAGATTAGGCTGAATTCTAAAGCACAAGTCAGTTTCGCTTTAATACTAATGCTTTTCCAATTTAATTATTAGAGGAGGCTAGGCGACATTTGTAATCTCGTCCCATAGAGCCCCGTATTGGCAACCCGGTTTTATTTTAATAATTATTTTGGAGCAGTACTAGCGACAGAAAATTATCAATGAGGTAACCGCCCGATACGGAATGAACAGAGTGAAAGTAGCTTGCTACGGTAAAAAGGAGAAAAAAGAATGGAACCGTCGGCGGGAATATAGCTAACTTTGTTAATCCACCCGGTTATCGGTAATATTAACTATTCGTATTTAAAATAGAAAGGATTACGCTGCTGCCTGGTTATGAAAACACTTATCTTTCTTCCGCTCCTGTTCTGCTTTTTAAGCTTAGGTTATTTCCAAAAGAAGGAAGTTACCATCCAAGGGAATGGTCAGATAAAAGGAAGGTGGCAGAGTGAACAAATCCAGATCCAATACATCGTAGATAGCCATTTGGTCCATGAAAAGGAGATTACCCTCCAAAGAGGTAACGTATATGATTTTGGCGACACAGTGGTTCGGGTTAAATACCCGGATGGAACCACCGCCCAGGGTACTTATACCGTGGTAAGAGAAGCGGAAGAAAAGAAAGTAGTGTTACGTTTACCCGGCACAACTACCACCTATACCCTCATTGCCCTGACCCCCACCCATATGGTCTGGCAAAGAGACCTGGATGATGTATATTACACCGAAGGCTCGGTTCAAAAATCAGCCGAGCGGGCAATTTATACCGAAGAGTTGGAGAAGTAAACATAAAGGAAGTGGTGTTTCTCTGGTGATGGTGCAAGGGCGAATGGTATCGTCACCTGGCCGGAATAGCGTAGCAAGTCTCTAAACTTGCGAATGGAAAATAAACCCTCATCTGAAGCCTTGCCCAATAAATAGACATAAGCCTGATTCGCATTACGCATTAACAATTGCGCCAGGGGCACCAGGGAAAACAAGGAGAAATAAATCAGGTTAAAAAATGCTTACATCCCTTAATATTTCATCCGCTTTTTTACTTCCACCTTTATTTGCTGTATACAGTATTTTATTTCTATATATTCCTGGTAAGTTAATGTGACGGTTAAAAAATCTTATTTTGGATGCCCTAGATGTTTATTCAAAATAGCCGAAATTTTCCTTACATTAAGAGATTGATACTATACAGACTACATTTTACATGGCCCAACCAGACATCGGAAGCACCAAACCCAAAACCGATATAGATTGCCAAAAAGAAATATGGGAGGTAGCCAACCAGTTGCTTGGTACGGAGGGCGTAGTTAAGGCCAACGGCTCGATGACCGCCGAGAGCACCGGCGAAAAAAACGTGCAAGAGTACAGGATCCGCCACCACATGGTAGATTGCATTGTGCAAATGCCCGATAAATTATTCCTGACCACCGAACACCGCCAACGCCAGCAGGAAGTATTGTTTATAGATGCCCGCAAACTGGGCCAGATGGCCAGCCGCCGCCTGCGCGTTTTCCACGACGAAGATATTGCCAAAGTAGCCGATACCTACCACCAGTGGCGCAACCTGCACGGCAGCTATACAGATATAGATGGTCTCTGCAAAGCCGCCACCCTCCCGGAAATAGAAGCCAATAATTTTGTACTTTCCCCGTGCCGCTACGTGGGTTCCGAAGCCCTAGAAACCGATGGCGTTCCTTTTGAAGAAAAAATGCAGCGTTAACGGCGGAGTTGGAAGCGCAGTTTGAGGAGGGAGAAATTTTGGAAAAGAGTATTTAAATGAAATTAGATTTAGTTTTTAAACTCAATAATTGATACAAAAATATTTAACCCTAAAGGTTAAACTATTTTAAAATAATTTACGTTATTTGCATGAACATCAGTTATAAAAGCAACAAGCTTGGCAAATCAGTTGCTTCTCCCAAAGATATAATGAAATATTATGGTACCCGGGCGAAGTTGGTAAATCGAAGGATTGAAGAACTTAAAGCTGCTGCAACGCTGGAAGCGATGCGAACACTACCCCAAGCTAATTGCCATGAACTTAGCGGAGATAGAAAAGGTGAATTTGCAGTAGATATTTCAGCCAATCATAGAATGATTTTTGAACCAGACCACGACCCAATTCCACAAACAGAGGATGGCGGCATAAATTGGACACAAATAACTGATATAACTATTTTAGCCATAGGCGAAGATTACCACTAATAAATTCAGGAAATAAATAAAATGAAGTATAAAACTTTAGAAGATATAGAAGCGGCTGAGTTTTTAATTTCTCCGCCAGGCGAAACTTTAGCGGAAACAATGGAGAACAAAGGAATAAATCAGCCGGAATTAGCTACCCGAATGGGCCGGCCACTTAAAACAATTAACGAAATTATAAAAGGTAAAGCTGCCATTACTTCCGAAACAGCTTTTCAATTAGAAAGAGTATTAGGTGTACCAGCTACCTTTTGGCTGGAACGGGAACGAAATTACCAGCTAGAACTAGCCGAGATAAAGCAGGCACGCGAAATGCTGGAAGCGAAAGATTGGATTGCTCAATTCCCAATGAAAGAAATGAAGCAATTCGGCTGGATTGATTTTAGCGATGGTGTGGTGGAAAAAGTAAACCAAATCCTGACGTTTTTTGCCGTATCAGATAAAAAGGCCTTTGAAAATTATTATAATCAAAGTACGTATGCTACTGCCTTTCGCTTATCTACAGCCAAAAAGAAAAACCCGTATGCCGTTGCCGCCTGGTTGCGTCAAGGCGAATTGCAGGCCACGCAAATAAAAGCACCTGTGTTTGATGCGAAATCTTTTAAAAGCGCACTGGAAAAAATTAAAGCTTTAATGGCTAATGAGCCCGAAACATTTTTTAACCTGTTACAGGAAATATGCCTGGGTGCCGGGGTAAAAGTAGTTCATACTCCGTGCCTGCCTAATTCCCCAGCTTGCGGCTCTACCCGTTGGATAAACGATTCGCCTTTGGTACAACTTTCTAACCGGTACCAGCGCAACGATATTTTCTGGTTTACTTTTTTTCATGAAGCAGGTCATATCTTACTGCATGGCAAAAAAGATATATTTA
>JAQBNV010000241.1 GCA_028288395.1 Adhaeribacter sp.
ATGTGTATGTTAAAGCTTCTGGGGCTGCTAACCTATATAAAACGAGGTTGAGTTAATTATTACCTCAGCCGGGTTATTACCTGCCCGGTGGTTTCTGCTTTTTGATTCACGATTTATGAGGCATATAACGCGGGAAAATATTTTCTTTGGTACGCCGGCCGGTTCGGTTAATCATCATGGTTTAACTTTCCGGTCAGGACAATTATTCCCAAGATACTATCGGGTATAAATTATAACTCCTTAATTTTGCCGGAACGAAAAAAACCTTTTTAAAGCTATTTATTACTTTAAACCTTTACTTTGAGTCGCTACGCTATTTCGGATATTCACGGGTGCAATAAAACATTCAGATACCTGGTACAGGAGGTGCTACAGTTAAAACCCGAAGACCAGTTATTTCTGCTGGGTGATTACATAGACCGCGGCCCCGATACCAAAGGCGTACTGGATTTTATCATGGAACTGCAGGAAGATCACTACCAGATTAGTACGCTCATGGGAAACCACGAAGAAATGATGCTACAGGCCCTGGAAGGCACCGAGTACCTGAACCACTGGCACCTGAATGGGGGTTATCAGACGCTGGATAGTTTTGGGGTAGATGATATACGCGCTATTCCGGAGCATTACTGGAAATTCCTGTACCAGCTGGACTTTTACGTAGAACTGGAAGATTACTTACTCGTTCACGCCGGCTTTGATTTTGAATCGGCCAACCCTTTTCAGAACCAGAAAGCGATGCTCTGGATCCGGGATTTTAAACTGGATGAAAATTACACCAAAGGGAAAACCATTGTGCATGGGCATACGCCCATTCCGGTTTTTGAAATTGAATACGCTGCTGCGGATCTAACCCAAAAAATTATTGATATTGATGGGGGCTGTGTATTTAAAATGCGCATGGGTCACCTGACGGCTTTAAACCTGGACACCCGCCAGTTGTACGCAGTCCGGAACCTGGAATAATATTAAATACCACTGGCAGCTACCCTTGCTTTTATAATTTAAAATTATACCCGGCACCGGACAATTGCATCATAATAGGCCTGCCTATAATTTAAATACTTTTTAATTAGCTCATTAGGCACCCGTTTAAGGAAAGAGGCCTCAAATAAACTAATATTTACCGGAAATTATCCCACTTATTTTCGCTGATACGCGTTTCTATACGCGCTCGCATTTGCTACGCTTTGCAACATCCAAACGCAGCTGCGGTCAACACTTCCACTATTCCGGTTCTCCTTCCCCGAAGATCCAAATGCCTACCCGGACATATATCCTCTTGATAACCAACTAATTAATATAAATATACAAGTAAAGACTAAAGCACCAAACAGATTATCTTAAGACACAGAACCTATCAACCTGCTACTTCATTCTTCGGTTTATTGCACCAGTCGTGCTAATGTTTAAATTTAAAATTAAAATTATCCTTACATAATGAAAACATAACGAAAAGAATATACAAGAAAACTTGCCTATGTTATTACAATTTATTAAATTTATAAGACTTTTTAGGACAACATTTTTAATGATTTTCAAAAAGGGTATCCTTATTTAAATATTTAATTATCCACCACATTTAACGAGTAAATTAAAATCTTTTTGCGTTATGGAAAGACCAACTAACAATGTAATCCAAACGAACTGCGGCAAGCGTTTCGATTTATCCCGGGCATTTCCTTTCGCCCGCAATTTAGTCGCCCCGTATGGCGCGCACAATTTTGCAGTTTACAAAGCCAATGGCTCCTATTACATCAAAGGCTACAATACCGGCACCAACGATAAAGTACTAAATGCCTTTGAATTGATATCCGAAAACGAAGCCATGAAATATTTAAACCGTTAGTTGGCGATCGTTAATTTTCAAATTTTAACATGCTTTCGCTTTAATCTGTCTGCCATTTTTCTAATAGTCACAAAACTGCAAAAGACTCATTAATACTTTAAACCGTATAATGTACTTGCAAGGGCCGCCAGAAACAGCGGCCTTTATTGTGCAGCCAAACACTGAATTTAATTTGGAGTTACAGGATTAAACAGGAAAATAAATATTGCCCCGCTCGTAGAAAGGCATAAAACCAGTAGTAAAGGACCTTTGATGGGCCCTAAAATAAAATTAATGAGCTAAGAACCTGACCATTAAAATATTTCGAGCAAAAAATGTTCGATAATTTAAATAAAAAAACTTAGTTTTGCATTCCCAAAATAACTGCTTCCGTAGTTCAATGGATAGAATTTCGGTTTCCGGTACCGAAGATAGGGGTTCGAATCCCTTCGGGAGCACTTTTTAAACTTAAAAGCCTTTAATTCTCAATGAGTTAAAGGCTTTTAAGTTTTATATTGGTACACACTATGGTACACTTTTTAGATTTTAGATAAGAGCTATAGGTTTATCTTTATTTAAGCATTGTCATTTTCTCCAGGCATCTTACTTTCATTCTAGTGTTAAATAGGCGCTAATCCTAGCTCTTTCAGAAACTGGTTATGTTTATTAGCAGCTTCAGAAGCTTTCTTTTCAATATTTACCAATTTTTTATGCACCTCCGCTAAATCGATTATCTCGGCAGATTGAGACGTACTTACATAGCGGGAAATATTTAGGTTATAACCATTTTTCTCAATCTCTTCCATCGATACCCGTTTGGAGTAGCGGGGTTCTTCTGCTCTGTATTGGTAGGTTTCTACGATTTTACGGATATCATTTATTTCACCGTCGCCACCATCACGTAAGCGGTTTTGCCGTTTCCCTTTTTCATAATGTTCGCTGGCGTTTATAAATAATACGTCATCGAATTTTTTGCACTTCTTTAACACCAGAATACAAACCGGGATACCGGTGGAAAAAAACAGGTTAGACGGTAATCCTATTACAGTATCAATGTGGCCGTCTTTTAACAGCTTTGTACGGATACTTTCTTCGGCACCGCCCCGGAATAATAAGCCGTGCGGTAAAATAATGGACATGGTACCGTTTTGGCCTAAAAAGTGAAAACCGTGCAGCAGGAAGGCAAAGTCGGCGGCCGATTTGGGGGCAAGGCCGTAGCTTTTAAAACGGAAATCTTCGCCTAATACTTCGCCGGGTTCCCAGCGGTAGCTGAAGGGCGGGTTA
>JAQBNV010000290.1 GCA_028288395.1 Adhaeribacter sp.
ATTATGCTTAACCGCCGAACATTACGAATAAAAGCCATGCAAGCCATTTACGCCTATCAGCAGGCCGAGGGCTCGGATTACCTGATGGCCCTCGATGGCATTGATGAAACCTTTGCACCCGATTTAATGTCGATGGAACCGCAGGATCGCAATAAATTGCAGGGTCAGAAAGAAATAGCTACCATCTCGTTTAAAGAATGGTACGAAACCCGCCAGTTTGATAACCAGGAAGAAGATCCCGAAATAAAGGCGGCCGTTAACCGTGCTGTTGTATTTTACCAGAACCAACTAAATAAAGATTTTAAATATTTTGGCAGCCAGATGCTGCAGGCCGTGGAAAAAATCTACGATCATTACCTGGGTACCCTGCAAATATTAGATGTTATTGTCCGGCTGATCGAGGAAGATCAACAACGCCGCACTAACCGCTACACCGAGGCAACCGAGAAAAGCGCGGAGCCTTTTGTGCATAACCAGGTACTGCAAAAGTTGCTGGCTAATAAATCGTACCTGAACAATATCTTGCGACGCAATATTAAATGGACCGGGAGTGATTTAGACGTAATCCGGCAGTTGTATAAAACGGTGCTGCGGAAAGATGAAGCATTTATGGCCTATATTTCAGGCGGAGAACACTCCTACGAAGAAGACCATCAACTGATTAAACATATTTTTAAAAACATTATTTTTAAAGATAAAAACTTACAATCTTTGTTTGAGGATCGGGATTTAAACTGGGAGGAAAACCGGGTAATTGTAAAAAACCTGGTAAACAAGACCGTAAAACTGCTCGACGAAGAAAGCGATGAAAACCTGTTGTTACTCGATCTTTCATCGAACTGGGAAGATGACCGGGCCTTTTTTGAAGAGCTCTACCACAAAACCCTGGAAGAGAATACGCATTACGAGGAGTTGATTATGAGCCATATCCAGAACTGGGATGTGGAGCGAGTAGCTTTAATAGATAAAATTATTCTGAAGATGGCTCTCTGCGAGATGCATATTTTCCGGAGCATTCCCGTAAAAGTAACGATAAACGAATATATCGAGATTTCGAAGCTTTACAGCACACCCAAAAGCAAGCAGTTTATAAACGGGGTGCTGGATAAGTTGGCCCAGGAATTAACCGAAAACGGCGCCATTCGTAAATCCGGTAGAGGCCTTATAGATAATAAATAGTTGCCGGCGTAAGTTATAAAGAAGGTAATACAGAGGGTGTAGGATTATTAGCACCGGTTTTTGTAAATGTCAGGCTTAAATTACCTTTATATAATAATAGACTAGTATGAGTAAGAAAATAGTTAATACCTTAATCGCTTTTGTATCCGGAGCGGCTACCGGAGCCGCTTTTGGTGTTTTGTATGCGCCGGATAAAGGCCGGGAAACGCGCGACCGTCTGACCTACCAGCTTTACCGCTACCGCGATATGCTTAGCGATTTAACCGATAGCCTGCGCGATGGCAAAGAAGGGGTACCCTCTTCCACGGCCAAGTCGGAAGGCCAACGCGTTATAAAAGATGCTAAAGCCAAAGCCGAAAAATTGTTGGGCGATGTGGATACCCTCATCCACCAGATTAACCGGCAAAGAGAAGTATAATTATTGGTTGTCAGTTGCCAGTTAGTGGTTGTCAGTTTTTGATTTTAAAATTATCTTAATAAACCGACAACCAACAACCAGCAACTAATAACCGACAACTAAATATTAAATTATGAAACAAGTAACGCTGATTCCCGGCGATGGTATTGGTCCGGAAATTACGGAGGCGGTAAAAGCCATTTTCGAGGCTGCTCAGGTGCCGGTAGTTTGGGATGTACATAATGCTGGTTTGGCTAGTTTAGAAGCTGGCAACGAATTAATACCAGCTTCGCTAATAGAATCGCTTAATAAAAACCGGGTGGGCTTAAAGGCTCCCATCACTACCCCTGTGGGTAAAGGTTTTAAAAGTATAAATGTGCAGTTGCGGCAAAAGTTTGATTTATACCAGAATATCCGGCCCGCTAAATCAACGGAAGGCATTAAAACCCGTTACGGTAACGTAGATTTGGTATTGTTCCGGGAAAATACCGAAGGGCTGTATTCGGGTTTGGAAATGTACGACGAACGTCTGGGTATTTCGGATTCGGTGGCCCGCGTGACCCACATTGGTTGCCAGAAAATATGTGATGCTGCTTTTGAATATGCGCACAAGCATAACCGCAAAAAAGTAACTATTATTCACAAAGCTAATATTTTAAAAACGGCCGGTAAAATATTGCTCGATGCTGCTGCCAGGGCCGCAGCCAGGTTCCCGCACATAAAGCTGGAAGACAAAATTATCGATAACATGTGTATGCAGTTGGTTGATCGGCCGGAACAGTTTGATGTGCTGGTAACAACTAACCTGTTCGGTGATATTTTGTCGGATTTATGCTCGGGCCTGGTAGGAGGTTTAGGCGTTGTGGCTGGGGCAAATATTGGTAAAGATATGGCCATCTTCGAAGCGGTACACGGCTCGGCTCCGGATATTGCCGGCAAAGGCATTGCAAACCCGACGGCTATTCTGCGCTCGGCGTTAATGCTACTTCACCACATCGATGAGCACGGACAGGCTTTTAGAATAGAAGCAGCGCTCGAAAAAACCTTGATGAATAAAGAGCAATGCACCGGCGACCTGGGTGGCAAAGCTACTACCATGGAGTTTGCCGGGCACGTAATAGAAAATTTAGCGGCCTATGCTACCGGCGGAATTGCGGTAGAAGCCTAAATGAATTTTTACTTTACCGGAAAACAAGATAATTTTAAGCCACGATAGCCGTTGCAGGTATATCGTTAAATAGTTAAACAAAAGAATATCAGACCTAAACTAATTATTAAAATGAAAAAGAATATTTTAGTGGTTGCTGCAGTTACCTTATTTTGGGTAACCGGTTGCGACCAAAAAGCCAGTACTAATGCTTCCGCCGATCAGCAGGCTACTACAGCAGATGTTACTTCGGATGTGGCTCATAATACGGTACATAATCCCAATACTACCAATCCGGAGGAAATAGCCAGCACCGATGCACCAACCATGACCTTTAAGGAAACCGAATACGATTTTGGCAGCCTCAAAGACGGTGAAGTGGTAAAACATACATTTACTTTTACCAACACCGGCAAATCGCCTTTGGTAATCGAGAGCGCCTCTTCTACGTGCGGTTGTACGGTGCCGGAAGTTCCCAAAGGGCCTATAGCTCCCGGTGCTGAAGGTAAAATAGAAGTACAGTTCGACAGCAGAGGCAAAGGTGGTCAGCAGGTACTTAAAGTAATCAGCATTAAAGCCAACACCCAGCCCGAAATTACCCAGGTAAATATCAAAGCCAATGTTAAACCCAGTCCGGGTGCTAACGGTCCTTTACGTTCTTAATATATAAAACACATGCTTCTTCAGTTATTATTACAAGCCCCAGCGGGTAACGGCAACTTTTCCACCTTAATTTTTATAGGTGCCATGGTGCTGGTATTTTATTTTTTTATGGTGCGTCCCCAGCAAAAGAAAGTCCGGGATCAGAAAAAATTCCGGGAGTCGCTTAGCAAAGGAGCCCAGGTAGTTACCATTGGAGGCTTACACGGTAAAATAGTAGCGGTAGAAGATACTACGGTGGTGTTGGAAGTGGAAAGAGGCATGCGCTTAACTTTTGACAAATCGGCTATTGCGTCCGAAAAAACGGTGGCTTCTGTATCGGAGCCTGCTTCTAAATAAAACATTGCTTTGCCGGCAGAAAGAGCGAAATTTTTTATTTTATGGTTGCTCAAACCATTTTATTCAAATGATAAGCAATACTGGAAAGTAGTGCTGCTCTGTTTGATGGCAGCGTCTACTTTCTGGTTTCTGAATGCCCTTAATAAGAATTATACCAATATCCGGACATCTTATCCTATCCGGTTTGTTTACGACGAAAAAAAATTAATACCCCTTGAACCCTTACCCGAGCAAATAGAAATAAATGTTAGCGGCAAAGGTTGGAAACTGCTGCGCAAAAGTTTACTGCTTGATTTGCGTCCGGCCGAAATACTTATTTACTCCTTGCCCCGGCAACCGTATCTCACTGGTTCGGCTTTACGTCCGAGTGTTTCCGGGGTGCTGGATGGGTTGCAGTTAAATTTTGTTTTAACCGATACCGTTCGGTTTAACTTTGACCGCCGAATAATCCGGAAAATACCTTTAGCGGTAGATTCAGCTGGTATCAAGACCACTGAAAACATGGTTATTGCTTCGCCGATTGCCATTACTCCCGATACGGTAGTTTTCGATGGGCCGGCTTCCTTGGTAAATAAATTCCCGGCACCCTATCCCGTTAAATTACCTATTACTAATATCGACCGGAGTTTTAAAAGGTTTGTGCCGGTAGAATACAGCAATACATCTTTGATTAAGGCAAGTGTCCCCGAGGTAGAAGTATCGTTTGCCGTTAGCCCGCTGATTTGGGAAGATAAG
>JAQBNV010000152.1 GCA_028288395.1 Adhaeribacter sp.
CTACAATCAGTATGATAATTACGTAGTTGTTGCACCCAAAAATAGAACCCTAATAGTTTACGCTTTCCTAAATCCCCAACTAACTAAAATTTAAAATTATGAAAAGAAAAAGTTTACTGCATTACAGCTTGGCCATTCTGGTTATTCAATTTTTATTTTCCTGTAGCTCCGCCGAATATTACCGGTTTGCGCCTAGCCAACAGGAAACCTACAAAAAAGTAAAAGAAAAACCAGCCCCAACTATTATTCCAAGCGAAATCGCCGTTGCACCAGCCCTGGATGCTCCTGAAGCAGTTGTAGCTGCGAAACCAGAACCTTCTTTGGAGGCTAGCGTGCAGGCTCTTAAACGTACCTTATCGGTAAAGAATAAGGTAGAGGCAAAAGCACTTGTCCCGGAAAAAATAATACCAACGGCCCCTACCGAACTAAGCGCACAGGAAGCCGAAGCCTTGGCGAAGGTGCAAACCCAGTTAGCACTATTAACCAAAGCCCAGAAAAAAGAAATTAAAACCGGTATAAAAGGAATTCTCCAGGAAAGTGCCTCGGGAACCAACATCTTAGAAATAGTTCTGGCGGTACTTTTACCTCCGCTAGCGGTTTTTCTCCACGATGGATTAAATACGCGGTTTTGGATAAGCCTTATACTCACGCTCCTGTTCTGGATCCCGGGCGTCATTTATGCCTTATTAGTCGTGACGGATAGTATCTAAAGTTCTGAAATTAATTTTAATTATGCTCCTTAAGCAATTAAGGAGCTTTTTTTATGGCTCACGTTAAACCACCGGCACCTGTAATTCGATTCGTCAATATTTAAAGAAGCATTTTTATTCCAGGGAGCATTAGAAAGGTAAAAAATACGGAATAATAAGCGAAGCGGCAACCCAGATGATAATATTGAGCGGGGTGCCAAATTTTAAATAATCATTAAATTTGTAATTACCCGGCGCGTAGACCATAGTATTAGTGGGATAGCTCATGGGCGTCATGAACGTAAGTGAGCAGGCAAACATAACCGCAACCAGAAAAGGCCGGTCGCTCACCTGCAGGGCTGCGGCCAGGCTAATTACAATCGGTGTCATCAGGGCGGCAGTGGCTTTGCTGGACAGAATATTCGTGGATAAGAAGGTTAAGAGAAAAATTAGGCTCAGGGTAATTCGAGGGTCCAGGGCACCCATATTTTCAAATATAAAAGTAGAAATTACATCTGAGCCGCCGGTTTACTCCAGTGCCTTCCCCCTCGAAAGAACCCCCGCCATCATAAAAATCACCTTCCACTGAATGGCCTGATACGCTTCTTTGGGTTTCAGGATGGAGGTAATAATTAAAAGCAGGCTGCCCACCATTGCGCTGATAAGGAGAGACGTAATATTCAGGGCTGCCGCGGCCACTACCCCAATTCCTATAAGCAAAGCCGGAACGGCCTTTTTATAATCTACTTTCCGGGCTTTGTATTTTGATAAAGTAACGACCAGTTTTTGTGCTGCTAGTTTGGCTATATTGGTTTTACCGGCGTAAAGCAACAGCATATCGCCTTCCTTTAATACCACCTCCGGTAAATGCTGCGTAATGGTTTCGTCGCGATGGCGGATAGCCAAAACCGAGGCGTGGTAAACATTCCGGAAATCAAGCTTTTCGAGGGAGTTGCCGGCCAGGTCCGAACCGTAAGGAATCATTACTTCGTAAACCTGCTTTTCTTCAGTTTCTTCTAAAACTTTACCTGAATCGTCGCTGAGTGAATAGCCATTGGTTTGTTTTAAACGGCTCAGGTTTTGAGGGCTGATAATTATTTTAACCACATCATTCCTTTTCAGAATAGTGTCGCCAGTTATGTCGTACACATGATCATTATTCCGAATTAAAGCCAGTACCTGCACACTAAAATCTTTGATTAACCGCGTGTTGCTTACCTTCTGGTTAATATCAGGACTTTGGTCTACCAGCTTTATTTCGGCAATATATTTCTCTGCTTCCTGGATAAAGTTTTCGTCGGTTAGTTTTTTCCGGTTAGGTAATAAAAGCGGACCGGCCACAAACATATACAGAAACCCAATGGCCATTAAACAAACCGCCGGTAACGTAAATTCAAACATGCCAAAGGGAGGCAGACCAGATTTTTCGGCATAACTGCCTACCAGAATATTGGTGGAGGTGCCAATAAGGGTACAGGTGCCGCCCATCAGGGCCGAAAAGGAAACCGGAATAAGCAAACGGGCCGGGCTGATGTTGGCTTCGCGACAGACGAGTAAAACCATGGGAATGAGAATAGAAACCACAGCTGAATCGTTAATAAAAGCCGATGAAATACCCGAAATAAAACTAAAGGTTACCAACGCACTGAAATAGTTTTTTTTAGCCAGTTTGATAATGCGGGCACTCAATCCTTCGATCAGGCCGGTTTTAAAGATGGCCGAACTTACCACAAACATACAGCCCAGGGTAAGCGTTGCCGGGTGGTTGAAACCCGAAAAACCTTCCTCCGGGTCTAGTACCCCCGTAACAATAAATAAAGACATGATAAGGATAGAAGTGGTATCAATAGAAAAATATTCTCTTACGAATAAGAAAATACCAATGCCAATAATAACCAACGTAATGTATAACTCCATAGATAAGGCGAAAGGCAGGTAATACTTCTTTGGATATTAAACTTTACAAGTATACCGATTCTCGGAAAAAAACCGGCTTTACCATTCGACTTTTAGGAAAAATCCAGCTTATTGCCCGCCCGGTAAATCGCTTGGCTATATTTTTTCTAGGATGTTAATAAGTAGCGCTTATTTTGCTGGGAGAATAAAAATGATTACCCGGCAGAAAACCGCAATAGCAGGCACTCCGGTTCAAACAAATAAATATTTAACCAGCCAGAATTTGAATAAAATACAAAAGGTATTGAAGGACTGCAAGCCAGGAATAATGCAGAATTTAATTCTCCTGTTTAATCTAAAGATTAATTTCTACAATATAAATTCTGTTTATGCTACTGTAATGGAAGAATCACGGTAAACATCCTGCACCAATTGCAATAACGCCACCCCTTCGGGGAAAGGCCGCTGAAAGGCACGCCGACCTAATATTAACCCCATCCCACCGGCACGTTTATTTATTACTGCTGTCCTCACCGATTGCTGCAAATCCGTGGCTCCCTGCGATTCGCCGCCAGAATTAATTAATCCGGCGCGGCCCATGTAACAGTTGATAACCTGGTAACGGCACAAATCTATGGGATGATCGGTAGCCAAAGTATCGTACATGGCTGGGCTCCATTTAGAAAAGTTCACAGCTTTGAAACCACCATTGCTTTCCGCTATCTTTTGCTTAATAATATCGGCCTGGATAGTTACACCCAAATGATTAGCCTGGCCGGTTAAATCGGCGGCAGTATGGTAATCCTGTTCTTTTGTTTTAAAAGCGGCGTTGCGGGTGTAGCACCACAGAATAGTAGCCATTCCCAGGGCGTGGGCCCGTTCAAAAGCTTCCGCTACTTCTACCAGTTGGCGGTTCGATTCTTCGGAGCCAAAATATATAGTGGCCCCTACAGCTACTGCGCCCAGGTTCCAGGCTTCCTCTACCGAACCAAACATTACCTGGTTGTATTTGGTGGGATAAGTAAGTAGTTCGTTGTGGTTTAGTTTTACGATAAATGGAATCTGGTGCGCATACTTGCGCGCTACCATGGCCAGGTTGCCAAAAGTAGTTGCCACGGCATTGCAGCCACCTTCTATGGCCAGTCGGACAATGTTTTCCGGATCGAAATACATGGGATTGGGCGCAAAAGAAAAACCGGCCGTGTGCTCAATATCCTGGTCTACGGGCAGAATAGATAAATAACCGGTACCTCCCAGCCGTCCGTGGTTAAACAAAGTAGCCAGGCTGCGCAACACCGGAATATTCCGGTTAGTTTGCATAAACACCCGCTGAATAAAGTCGGGGCCAGGTAGCTGCAATTGTTCTTTCGGAATAAGGGTAGCTGTGTAGCTTAACAGGTCTTCGGCATCGTTACCTAAAATTTCAAGGATATTTTGCTGTGCCATAAATTTATTTTAAAGAAGCGTTTATTGCGTTTTGAAAAAAGGATTTTTTCTGGTTAGCTGTACTGTACGCCAGAATTACCAGGCTTGACATTTTTTTATCTCTCCCTTCTATTCAACGATTGTCCTGGTAAATCGGTTAAAAAATTAAATTTAACAACCAGAATTTCGGCCGTCCCGGGGCAAAATAAAAAATCCCGGGCACCATCAGGGACCGGGATTTTATTTGATTTCAGGAGGAGGCACAAACACCGCCAATCTTAAATATTAACGCAGGCTTTATTGCTGAACACTAAGGAATTCGTTGTTTTTATCGAAGCACAATTCTATATTGTTGTTTAGTTCTATGTCCTGGTTTTCACCTTCTTTTTCCCAGCCTACAATGATGGTATTGGCGTATTTCGTTTGCACATACTGGGCTATTTTGGCCGGGATAAAGCTATCGGGCAGTTTATTCTGAGCGCCATCTATTTCGGTTAAACCGCCTTCCTGGTCAAAATCCATAGAAGTGCCGTTAGCCAACAAAACTTCGTAAGTAGGTTTCTTGTCGAGGAAGTCTTTTTCTTTTACCACGTTGGTAATCTTTTCATTGGTAAAATGTAGCGTAATAAATTCTTTTGCCGGACCAGGTAATTCGGAATCAGCGACAACTTCTTCTTTTTCGCAGCTAAATAAAAACAAAGAAGAAAGCAGAACTGAAAAGAAAATAGGTTTGGATTTCATAAGTAGTAATTTAAAGTTTAAAGAGGTAATAAGCATAAATTGTTATTAAAAGTATTTAGTTGGTAATTTTGACCTGAATAATATTGCCCTTTCCTTTTTTACCTTCATTCGATATGTACAGGTCGCCCTCCGGGCTAAAGGTCAGGCCTTCGGGTTGGGTAAAAACCTGTTCGTCTAATTTGTGACGGGAAATAATTTTACCCGAGGCATCCAGCACAAAAAGTTGCGGATTAACTGCTTCCGTTAAATAAATATTGCCAGTTTTAGGGTCTATTGCCAGTTCAGAAGGCTGTAAAGCATTGTTCAATTTTTTATTTTTCTGGCTTTGCAGAACCGGATTGGTTAAGCTTAATTTAAACAAAGGTTCGGCAGCGAGTTTTTTTGTAGCCAGGTCAAAAGCATAAATGCTTTTATAATCTTTGGCGCCTGTTTCGGCTCCTTTGATGACCAGCAACAACCGGTTATTTTTAGCGTCGTAGGTAAGGCCTTCCACATTGTTTTCGGCGGTTAAAGGCGTTTCGTAAGGTGTTATTTTAGGAGAAGAAGTGTC
>JAQBNV010000327.1 GCA_028288395.1 Adhaeribacter sp.
GGAAATTTATTGTTTTATACCAATGGCATCAATGTCTGGAACCGGAACCACCGGCAAATGCCTAACGGCTATAAATTAATGGGGCACCGCTCGTCCACCCAATCGGCTATTATTGTTCCCAAACCCGGCAGCAGCAACTTCTACTATATTTTTACCACCGACTTGCAATCGCAGGCTTATGGCTTGCGCTATTCACTCGTGGACATGGACCGGCAAAAAGGGATGGGCGATGTAATGGATAAAAACATCTTTAAAACTTCGCCGATTGCCGAAAAAATAACGGCGGTGAAGCACCAGAATAACCGCGACTACTGGGTGGTGGTACATAAGTGGAATTCCGATGCTTTTGTAGCGTATCTGGTTTCGGAGAAAGGAGTCAGCATCGATCCGGTAACTACCAATATTGGAACTACCTACAAAGGAAAAGGCAGCGCGGCCATCGGTTGCATGAAAGCCTCCCCGGATGGCAGCAAAATTGGGGTCGCTGTTTGGCGGGATTTTAACCGGTTCGAGGTTTTTGATTTTGACAATGCTACCGGAAAATTATCGAACCGGCTGACCATAGAACCTTACCCCGAAGCTTACGGACTGGAATTTTCGCCGGATGGCAGTAAATTATACGGCACCACCAACGGCATTGCGGGGGTACCGCCCCAACTCTGGCAATTTAATTTAAAGGCCGGCAATAAATTAGCGGTAAACAGTTCGGCCATTCTTATTGCTACCTCGGCCAGCGATAAAATTGGCGCGCTGCAACTGGCACCCGATGGCAAAATTTACCTGGCCCGCCAGGATCAAACTTATCTGGGCGTAATTCATTTGCCCAATGCGGGCGGTTGGTCCTGCCGGTACGTAGACCAGGGTGTATCGTTGGGCGAGCGCAAATGCAAGCTAGGATTACCCAATTTTGTACAAAGCTATTTCAGCCATCTGGGTAAAGGCACCGACTAATGTGTTTAATCAATATACCTGGAACACTATTAGCCTAAATCCCTTAACCTTTTTCTAAGTTATTAGCTTAATATTGCGCCGGTAAACCGGCTTGCAAGCACATAAAACGACCTTAATTGATTGAGGTTTGGCCATTTATAAATTAATATTTAAGGAGTTCAGATAACAAAACAGGTGGTTAAACGCTTTTACGTCGATCAGTATGTAGACCGGATTCTGGCCGGCGACCGGGTGGTATTGAGTCGGGCTATTACATTGGTCGAAAGCACGTTACCGGCCGATCAGGAACTCGCCCAGGAAGTAATAAACCGGCTGTTGCCCCAAACCGGCCACTCCGTCCGGTTAGGCATCACTGGCCCGCCCGGCGTTGGAAAAAGTACCTTCATCGAAACATTCGGCAATTACCTCATTCAGGAACAAGGCAAAAAAATAGCGGTACTAGCCATCGATCCCACCAGCCAGCGTACTGGCGGCAGCATTCTCGGCGATAAAACCCGGATGGCTTCCCTGTCCACGCACCCGGCCGCTTACATCCGACCTTCGCCGGCCGGCAAGTCGCTGGGCGGCGTTGCCCGCAACACCCGCGAAGCGGTCCTGCTCTGCGAAGCTGCCGGCTTTGAAATTATTATTATCGAAACTGTAGGGGTAGGCCAATCCGAAACGGCGGTACACAGCATGGTGGATTTTTTCCTGCTTTTACTTTTAGCCGGGGCCGGCGATGAATTGCAAGGCATAAAAAAAGGTATTATGGAAATGGCCGATGCCCTGGTAATTAACAAAGCCGATGGCAGCAATATAACCAAAGCAAAACGAGCCCGCGCCGAATACCAGCAAGCCCTGCATTTATTTCCGCCAACCTCATCAGGTTGGCGCCCGCAGGTAGCGCTTTGTTCGGCGCTCGAAGATACCGGCATCGACGCCGTCTGGCACCTGGTTACGGAGTACCTGATGCTAACTAAACAAAATAGCTACTTTACCCGCCAACGCCAGGAACAAAATCTGCACTGGCTGCACCAAACCATTCGTTATGCCCTGGAGGACCGCTTTTTTTCTCACGAAGTAATCCGGACCAGATTGCCTTTCCTGGAAAAACAAGTAACCAAAGGCCAAATTACCCCTTTTAAAGCCGCTGCCGATTTATTAAAATTACTCTAAAACCGGATGGGTTGATACCAAACCTTGCGTACTACCTTCCATAAAATAGTTTTAAAGGCCTAAAAGTATAGGTGCAAGTCATTCCCGATGGGAATTTCCTAATCAGATTTAGCAGGCAATATTAAACCGGTTGTTACCAGGCATAAAAAAAGAGAAAAGGCTTACCTTTTCTCTCTTAATGTAACTTTAGCCAGGCGGCAAATACCACCCAATGGCGGATTAAATTTATAGACGTTGATCTTTATCTCTCGTATTAACGGAAATTTCTGGTAAATGCGGTCAATAATCCGATGGGCTAAATGCTCCAGCAAACGCGCCGCTTTTGTCATTTCTTCCAGCACCAGTTTATAAACAATTTCGTAGTTAACCGTTTGGTGCAAATCATCGGTTTCGGCGGCAGCGTGTAAATCAGTGTAGATATATAAATCAACTCCGTATTTATTGCCTATCTTTTGCTCCTCGTCGTAAAAACCATGAAAGGCAAAAAACTCCATGCCTTCCAGCGCGATTCTTCCCATGTCAGCGCTTATTCGAAATCGTCGAAAAAAGAACCACCCGCTAAAGCTTTTTCTCTAACCGGCCGGGCACTGTGCGAAAAAGCACCGGGCTGCGGCTGGGTATTAGGCGGCTGAATTTCCGGGGTTTCTGGTTGTACCGGCTGAATATCCGGCATGGGCCGCTCAATCCGATCCGGCGCTATTTCGGGGATATCAGGGCGTGGGCGTTCTATTTCGGGGCTTGGCACATTGGGTACCGGCGTTTGCGGCGAAGGCACTTCCGGTTGAATAGGTTGAATGGGCTGGATGGGCTCTATGGAAGCCTTAACGGCTACCGGCGGCGCAACAGCCGGCTCTCTATTAAAAACCTCAATGGGAGCCGGTGCCGTAAAGGCCGACGGAATATCCTGAAATACTTTATCCAGGTCTTCGCGCTTCACTCTAATATTGGCGGCCTTGGCCAGAATACTCGAAAGTGTCGGGCGGGGCTTGGCTTTGTTCTTTTCTACTTTCTCCAGGGCATCGGTAGCCAGGTTGCTCAAATCGCGCAGCAAAGTATCTAAATAGCTTTCCAGGCGCTGATGCTCCTGCTCCAGGCCTTTTACTTCATGTTGCATTTCCGAAACAGCTTTATCTGACTGGCTATAGGCGTCTTCAATAATATTGCGGGCTTTTAACCGGGCATCATTCAACAACTGTTCTGATTTGAGCTGCGCCTCTCTTACCTGTAAGGTCGCTTCTTTCGTAGCTTGCTCCAGCATGTTATTGCCGGTATCCTCGGCTGTTTTAAGGGTGCGGTAAAGCGTAGATTCCACCTCCTTCATTTTTTGCACATCCTTGGTAGTCATTTCTAACTTAAATCGTAACTCCTTATTTTCATCCTGCAACTTTTCCCATTGTTGCGACAAAGTGAGCAAAAAAGCATTCACTTCATCTTTATCTAAACCCCTGAAAGCTTTTTCAAAGGTTTTTTGCCGAATCTCTAATGGTGTTATTTTCATACCTCAAACTAAAATTTAATTCCCAAACCGAAATAGTACGATCATCGCTACACGAAACTAACGAATTTACCCGAGCCGGCCAAAATAATTTATTCACCGAAGTGCCGTGGCCGGCATGGCGTGCTTTATCAATTACTTTAAGCAAACGGAACGTGCGGGCATCCCATATTTTTATCGACTTATCCATGCTTCCGGTCGCAAAATACTGACCATCAGGACTAAATACCAGATTATTAATGGTAAATAAATGCGCAATAATGGAGGTATGCTCCTGGTAACCGTCCTGCGGCAGCCACACTTTTAAGTGTGCGTCCCGGCTGCCACTTAATAAATATTCTCCGTCGGGACTGTAAGCCACCGTGAAAACTGAATTCTGATGCGCCCGGAATTCGTGCTTCAGGGCCAGCGTGTCGGCTTCCAGAATCCGGATAAAATGGTCGCTGTAACCAACGGCCAGTTCGTTGCGGGCTGCATTATAGGCAATGCACCGGACACTTTTAGGAGCATATTGCCGCATCTGCAATACGTTAAACTCACGGCTATCCAGCATAAACAGGCTGCCATCGGCAGCGCCTACGTAAATTTTCTGCAGCCCGGGCGCATAGGCGATATCAAAAAAAGCGCCGCCGCCCAGGGCCACGGATTTTACTATTTTTTTACCCGGTACATCCAATACCTGCAAGCCATTCTGGTTATGCCCCACCACCAGCAATTTCTGTTCAGGCAACCAGCGCAAAGCATAAACCGAAGTTGAAACACGAGCGACCAATTCGCCCTCACCGGGATTTTCCAGGTCCCAGGCCACTACCATGCCATCGCCGGCAGCCGAATAAAATATAGCGGGCTGCCCCCCCTGCTCCAATGTATAAACACAATCCTGGTGACCGGTTAAAGTAGCAACTTTCTGAACCTGAATAGAACTGGCCATAAATTATATAACTTTTGAAATTATTTCCGAATTAAAATTAAGGGATTAACTTAAAAGAAGTGCAATATTTACCGGATTGGCAGCATTTTAAATTAGTAGGCCGGCTGCCTCGGCTATTAAACCCACTATGGCACTGTTGGAAATACGGGAAATAAACCCCGCAACGTATTTAGGCTTTTGGGAAATTACCGAACCCCAGGAAACCCTGCAGCACCTTTTACAAACTGCCGCGGGAAATTGCCTGACGGTACCGGCTTTTACCAGCGCTACCCGCCAGCGCCAATGGTTAAGCAGCCGTTTGCTGGCTTATACCTTGCTGCAAAAATTTACCGATATACCAGTTGCTTTACAAAGCACTAGCAACGGAAAACCGGTATTCGCCAATGATGCTTACCAGGTTTCGCTTACCCACAGCCGGGAGTTGGCCGGTGCTATTATTTCGAAGCACCATAAAGTTGGCATAGATATTGAAATTATCAGCCCGAAAGTATTGCGGGTAGCCGATAAATTTATGACTCCGACCGAAAGCGCCGATGCAGGCGGTGAAGTGGAGAAAACGTTGATATACTGGAGTGCCAAAGAAACGCTGTATAAATTATATAGTAAACGGCAACTGACTTTTAAGGAACATATACAAATAGCCCCTTTCTGCCAGGCACAACCCGGCACCCTGAATACCTGCATTAAAACACCTGAATTTACGGCCGACTACCAGGTTTATTACGAAAAAATGAACGACTATATTCTAACTTACGGACTGGCCCCCGCAACCGAAAACATCTAAAAACCATGAAATACTTTATACTGTTTTTTTTAACCATTGCTTTCTCCGGCACCGCGCTGGCGCAGGGCGGCCTGCAGATTGGCCAACCTATAAAAGACTTTGCCGTGCTGGCTAATTATTCATCAACTAAAGCAATGGTAGTGGTATTTATGAACCGGAGTTGCCCCAACTCACGGCTTTACGAAAACCGGTTGAGCAGCCTGTCCGGGGAGTATGCCTCCAAGGGTGTTACGTTTTTATTTATTAACTCCACCATCAGCATGGAAGGCAGCGGAGATCCTACTACCAATGTTCCGGCAGGCAACGATAAATTAAAGCTTTTGCCCGACGACGGCCAGAAAATAAGCCAACAGTTTGGCGGCACCAAAACCCCCGAAGCGTTTGTGCTGCAAAACGTAAACGGCAGCTTTATTTTGAAATACAAAGGCGCCATCGATGATAATCCGCAGTTGGAAAGCTCGGTAAAAGAACCCTACCTGCGCCAGGCCATAGATGCCGTAATGGCGAATCGGGCTGTACCAGTACCTGAGAAAAGAGCGCTCGGCTGTATGATAAAACGGTTTTAAATAATAGCTAAAACAATAGAGGCCGCTAAAATATTAGCGGCCTCTTTTGTTTTAGCTATTATACGCTTTCCGCTATTCCTCTCCTTCCCTATTGTCTGTACCCTTTGCTTCGGGCGAGTTTTCGTCGTTGATCGCATCGAGCAGTTTATTTACCTCTACTGCTTTCTCGGCTTCGTTTAGCTTTTCGAAAGACAAAGCGAGGTTACGTAAGGCCCGCTTTACAATATCGAGGTTAGTGCATGGCTCGTAAAAAATATCTACCGGGTTCAGGTTTAGCTGGAGAATATAATTATCAATGTCGCCTTTCGACAGCATCAAACCCTTGTTGTACACGTTGATATAAAACTGAAAATTTTCGTGCTTGTAAGTTAAGATAAAAAGGTTTGGCAGGTTAACCCCAAAAATAGGCAGATTCAGTTTTTGCGCAATGGTTAAATATATTACGCAAAGGGTTAAGGGGTTACCGCGCTTGGTTTCCAGGGCCAGGTGCAGCATAGAGTTGGCCGGTGAATGAAAATTCTTAGTATTGGCCGAAAACTTATAAATTTTAAACAATACATGGTTCAGGGCCTTTATCTGGTCGTAGGGGTGCATATCGGTGCGCACGTGCAGCCAAGCCTCGTAGTAAATCTGATCCAGGGTGCGGTTGATGGTTTCGATCGAAGCATCCGGGTATTGGTAGCTGTTAACCAGCCACATGCCTTCCACCAGGTTGTCGGCACCGTTTTCTTTCCAGGCTTTTAATTTATTTGTCAGGCCGTCGTACTGCAATTTATGAATGAGTTCTTCGATCTTTTTCTGCACGTCCGGGTTAATACTCGATTCCCATTCTTCTTCCAGGTAAGGAATTATGGGCTCTCCCAGCGACACAATCTTTCCTTCCACATGCGAAGCAATGTGTTCGTCTTCATCTTCCAGCAAGGAAATCAATGCCTTTATTTCTTTATTTGTCACGTCTTATAAATTATGAATTAGAAACCATTACGTCCTTCTAATTTCTGCACAACCCTTAACAAAATCATTTAACTGGTACATTTCTTTAAACACTATATCTTTTTGAATGTTGCCAGCTTCTGTTTACGAAGGTAAAGGGATGCAAATTTCTAATTTTTAATTTCTAATTTCTAATTAAATCTCATGTTTGAATTACTCCTACGTTAAACGGCTTTTGCAGGGGAGCCTGGTTAGCTGCCTCAATGCCTATGGAAATAACCTTACGGGTTTCGAGTGGATCGATGATGCCGTCGACCCACAACCGGGCGGCTGCGTAGTACGGCGACAGCTGGGCGTTATAGGTTTCAGTGATTTGCGTTAACAATTGCTTTTCCGCTTCGGGGGTAATGGTTTCGCCTTTGGCTTTGAGGGTGGCCACCTGAATCTGCAGCATGGTATTGGCCGCAGCAGCGCCGCTCATTACGGCAATCTGCGCGGTAGGCCAGGCAAAAATCAGGCGGGGATCGTAGGCTTTGCCACACATGGCATAGTTGCCGGCGCCGTAAGAATTACCGATAATAATGGTAAATTTAGGAACGACCGAGTTGGCCATGGCATTTACCATTTTAGCGCCGTCTTTGATAATACCGCCCTGTTCGGCCTGG